>CAZXOP010000006.1:0-39584 GCA_964642235.1 uncultured Muribaculaceae bacterium | reverse complement strand
ATGGATTTCTTACCCGTGATGCCCGCGAAGTTGAAAGGAAAAAACCTGGACAGCCTGGTGCACGCAGACGCTTCCAATTCAGCAAACGCTAAATTTTTGTCAAAATTGCACAGTGTGAGTATCAAAACTTTAGGATCCTTTTTGGCTACCGAGAGTTTGTTCCACTGCGAAAAATTTAGGAGACCGACCAGGTCGC
Organism: uncultured Muribaculaceae bacterium; assembly: GCA_964642235.1. Classification (GTDB taxonomy): domain Bacteria; phylum Bacteroidota; class Bacteroidia; order Bacteroidales; family UBA932; genus CAYSND01. The sequence goes on along the minus strand of CAZXOP010000006.1, from coordinate 39,388 downwards.
TACTCCGAAATTAACAATGAGACTCTAAAAAAGAGACAAAACAAATTAAAAAACATTTAAAAAATGCCTAGAACAAATTTCCAAGAATTATTAGATGCAGGTTGCCACTTCGGACACATGAAAAGAAAGTGGAACCCTAAAATGGCTCCCTATATCTTCATGGAGAAGAACGGGATTCATATCATAGACTTGCATAAGACTGTTATTAAAATAGATGAGGCTGCAAATGTGATGAAGCAACTTGCCCGTGCAGGTCGCAGAGTTCTTTTTGTTGCCACCAAAAAACAGGCTAAAGACATTGTTGCCGAATACGCTCAATCTGTCAATATGCCTTATGTAACTGAAAGATGGCCCGGTGGAATGTTGACTAACTTCCCTACTATTCGTAAGGCGGTTAAGAAGATGAACACCATTGATAAAATGATAGCTGACGGAACTTTTGAAACCCTTGCAAAACGTGAGCGTTTACAAGTTACTCGTCAGAGAGCTAAGCTTGAAAAGAACCTCGGTTCTATAGCTGATCTCAACAGACTCCCTTCTGCCCTATTCGTAGTCGATGTTCAGAAGGAGATGAACGCTGTAAAAGAGGCAAACCGCCTCAATATTCCTGTAATCGCCATAGTCGATACTTGCTGTGATCCGGCACCTATTGATTATGTAATTCCTGCCAACGATGACGCTGCTAAATCCATATCACTTATATTAAAAGTGCTTTGTGGTGCGATGAAAGAGGGTCTCGATGAGAGGAAACTCGAAAGAGAGAAAGAAGGTGAAGAGAAAGGGGAAGAGGTTTCTCCTTCAGGAAAGAAGATTAGACCTCGTAAAGGTGCTCCCAAAGAGGCAGCTGCTGAAGCAGAAGCTGAAGCACCCGTACAAGAAGAATCAGTAGAGGCAGAAAAAAAGGCTCCGGCAAAGAAGAGTGCTCCCAAAAAGGAAGAACCTAAGGCTGAAGCTGAAGTTGAACCCGCTGCTGAAGTAAAAGAATAATTAAAATTTAAGTAAAACAATGGAAATTAAAGCTGTTGATGTTGCGAAGCTTCGCAAAATGACTGGTGCAGGGATGATGGACTGCAAGAAAGCTCTCGTAGAGGCTGATGGAGATTTTGAAAGAGCTCAGGAACTTATTAGAGAAAGAGGTAAATTGGTTGCTGCAAAACGCGCTGACCGTGAGACCTCAGAAGGTGCTGTTATAGCAAAAGCCAATAAGGATAACACCAAAGGGGTTCTTGTTTCTCTTGGTTGTGAAACTGACTTTGTCGCTAACAATGCTGATTTTAAAGAGTTGGCAGAAGGGATAGCTGAAATAGCTCTTACCTCCTTCCCAGTTGATAAAGAGGCTCTTGCTGCTACCAAAATAGGTGATCAGAATATTGAAGAGGCTTTAATTCAGCAGACCGGAAAGAGTGGCGAAAAACATGCTTTGGCTTGCTACTATAAATTAGAGGCTCCCTATGTGGCTCTTTATAACCACATGACAGGTAAAGTTTCTACGATTGTAGGTTTTAATAAAGAGGTTCCTACGGAAGTTGGAAAAGATATTGCAATGCAAATCACTGCCATGAACCCTGTTTCCGTAAGTCGTAATGACTGTCCTCAAGCTACTATCGATAAAGAGATGTTAATCTATCGTGAGCAGATTCTAATGGAGGGTAAGCCTGAAAATATGGTTGAGAAAATCGCTGAAGGTAAACTTAATAAGTTCTTCAAAGAGCAGACACTTTTAGATCAGGAGTTTGTAAAAGAGGGTAAAATCTCCGTAGCCGACTACTTAAAGAGAGTAGCCCCCGGAGCCACAGTTACAGGATTTTACAGATTCAGTCTAACTGACTAAGTCCTTAAATTACTTATAGACACTATAAAGAGGGTTTGGAGTTTTCCAAGCCCTTTTTTGTTTACACACCTCTTCTGGTGGTTGAGATGGTGTACGAAAGGTTAATAAAGCACTTTGCCGGAGGAGCCACCTTGGGAGAGTATATAATAGCAAGCCTGCTCGGGAGCGAGTGAGAAGTAGTAATGTAGGCGACTACTATATCTGTTATATAGGGTTATTTCGATGCTGTTTTCCCCTTTCTTTAATTTTATCGGGATTAGTTCTCTCTTTGGCTGTCCTTCCTCAGGGGGGTTGCTCTCTCTCAGATAGACCTTTTTAAGTAGAGTCTCCCCATTGAGTTTAATAACTAGAAAATCGCTTATGCTTACTTCACATAGGAGCTCCTGCTCAGTTTCAGAGGTGATATTATTAACGAATCTGCTATATGAGTTTGGAAGTACTGTAAAAGAGTCTGAAGAGGGGGAGTACTCAATCCCTTTTGGGTCATTTTGGAGAGGGACTTTCCGCACCATTTCAGGGGTTATAGGACAATGCTTCCCTTCAATAAAAAGTTTGGTGGTGCTCTTATTGGCTGATGGGTCAGCAAAGAGCCTCACAGGGAGCAAGTCCCCTTTTTTAACGGGGTGGTACCATTCATAACCCACTATTTCACGGGCACTTCGGTAATAATCGAGAGAGAAAAAGGCATTTATCGGGGCAGCCTCTTTTGGAGGCAGAATCTCGAAATTTCCTTTAAAGGTAACTTCTACCACTATATAACCGCAGTCAGGTTTTATTTCAGCAGGGATAACAATACCTCCCTTATTGACTTTTAGTTTCGTTTCGCTCCCTAAAACTGTAACCTTTTCTATTTTACCACGAAAGGCAGGGAGAGTAATTTTTCTATCAAGAGGGAGCGAATTAATAAATAGAAAGAGGGAGCTCTTTCCGACTGTAACCTCTCCCCATGCAGGGGAGTGAGTCTCTGCGACGGGCGAGGTTCCATAAATGGCTTTACCATATTTTTTTAACCACTCTCCCATTTTAGAGAGAACCGCTGCCTCAAACTCCACTACCGAACCATCTCCGCGAGGACCTATATTAAGGAGGTAATTCCCCCCCTTTGCCACTACTGATACAAGACTCTGAATCTTCTCATTAACCTTGTCATTGAGATCTCCGCGAATCTGCCAAGAGCGGTACCCCCAAGTCTCAGGGAACATCGAGGCTGCTGTCTGCCAAGGGGTGGCGATTTTATAATCGGGAATTTCATTATCTGCCATAACTGCAAAATCTCCGCAATTGTTTCCAAGCCTTCCGCTAATCATGCAGGAGGGTTGAAGGCGTTTTACGAGGGCGCGAAGTTCTGCACTCTGTTCCGGGGTAAGGGAACCCATATCGAACCAAAGTTCTGAAACAGAGCCGTATTGGGTTAGGATTTCTTCCACTTGCATCATATTAAAACGATGGTGTTCAGGGGTGACAGGGTCGGCATTATGACTTGAAGTGGGGTAAGCCGCAGGGAAATGCCAATCGATAAGCGAGAAATAGACACCGAAATTCAGACCATATTTAGCGCATGCTGCTGAGAGTTCTTTCATCGGGTCACGACCAAAAGGGGTGGCATCCACTATATTAAACTTAGAGTGTCGGGTATGGTACATTGAAAACCCATCATGATGCTTTGAAGTAAAGACCACAGACCTCATTCCCGCACTCTTTGCCATTAATACTATACTGTCGGCACTCCATTTTACAGGGTTAAATCCGGCAGCCACCTTTTCATAATAGTCGCTCCAGATACCTGCAAAAGATTGGATTTGCTCGCTATATCCGCGCTCAATACGCTTTCCGTCCCATACCCCTCCAAGCTCCGAGTAGAGTCCCCAATGAATAAACAGAGAGAATTTATCCCCCTCCCAGCTCCTTTCACTTTCAGGAACACCCCCTTTTAAAGGGATAAAAGTAAGAGCCAAAATAATGAGCAGTAATAGACGCTTCATAATTAGATTTATTTCAGCACCCCAAGCTCTTTTCCTATTTTGGTAAAGGCGGCGATACATCTGTCAAGGTGCTCTATTTCGTGTCCGGCGGAGATTTGGACGCGGATTCTCGCCAAGTCTTTCGGTACGACAGGGTAGTAGAAACCGACCACATAAATCCCCTCGTCGAGGAGTCTGGCTGCCATCTCTTGTGAGAGTTTAGCATCATAAAGCATAACAGCACAAATCGCTGACTGAGTCGGTTTAATATCAAAACCTGCTGCCAACATCTTCTCTACAAAGTATTTAGTATTATCATGTAGTTTATCTTGGAGAGTATTGGTCTCAGACATCATATCGAACATTCTAATCCCCGCTGCTGCAACCAACGGAGGGATGGAGTTAGAGAAGAGGTAAGGACGTGATCTCTGGCGAAGCATTGAGATAATCTCTTTCTTCCCTGTGGTAAACCCTCCGATAGCACCTCCGAAGGCTTTCCCAAGGGTACCTGTCAGAATTTCAATTTTCCCCTTAAGGTTAAACTGCTCAGTGGTTCCCCTTCCTGTCCTTCCAACCACCCCTGCTGAGTGCGATTCGTCCACCATTATCATTGCATTGTACTTATTTGCAAGTTCGTAGATTTTATCGAGAGGAGCCACATTTCCGTCCATTGAAAAGACCCCATCAGTGACAATAATCCTATGACGCTGCGCTTGAGAGAGTTTAAGACAATTTTCAAGCTCCTCCATATTTGCATTTGCGTAGCGGTAACGCTGAGCTTTGCAGAGGCGTACTCCGTCAATAATGGAGGCATGGTTCAGGGAGTCTGAAATAATGGCATCATTGTCATCAAAGAGTGGTTCGAAAACCCCTCCGTTGGCATCAAAACAGGCTGCGTAAAGGATACTATCCTCTGTCCCGAAGAACTCTGCAATCTTTGCTTCCAATTTCTTATGCAATTCTCCGGTGCCACAGATGAACCTGACACTCGACATTCCGTAACCATAATCGTCAAGTGCTTTTTTGGCAGCGGCGATTAACTCCTGGTTATCGGAGAGTCCGAGATAATTATTGGCACAGAAATTAAGAACCTCTGCACCTGTATTAACTTTAATATTAGCTCTTTGAGGGGATACTATCACCCTCTCTTTTTTATAAAGCCCCGCTTCTTCGATGGCTTTAAGCTCCTTTTGGAGATATGATTGAAAATTGCCGTACATATTAAAAATAGATTAACTTTCTACAAAGATATGAAAAGTAATATAAAATGGCATAGTTATTGCGGAAACTCTAAAAACTTTTTTAGTTTCCGCAATAGCATTATAAATTATGACAACAGAAGAAAAAATTTTAGAAAATGCGACTGCACTCTTCCGATCCAAAGGGTGTAAGTCTGTTACAATGGAAGAGATTGCAATTGAAAGTGGGGTCTCTAAAAAGACTTTGTATCGTTTTTTTAGAGATAAATCAGCCCTCTTAGAGGCTTCTATCCTGAAAATGGATAGAAAGATAAAAGAGGAGTACAACATGATTAGAGAGGGTTCAGATAATGTTTTGGAGTCTCTTTTGGAGTCATATAAGCTACAGTCTCGAGCTATGGCTAATATGAATATTAATTTTTTGGATGAGGTGAAGAAATTTTACCCTGAAATATATATAAAGGCAATTAAATGTTCTCAGGAGAATCTTAAAGAGAACACGCAAAAGATGTTAGAGGAGGGAAGGGAGCAGGGTGTCTTTATAGATAACCTTAATGACCTTGAGTTAAAAGCCATAATTTTCTCCCTCTTTACTAAAAGAGGTCTTCTTAACTCTCCCGACATACAAAATAACTACGATAGAAACACATTGTTTAATAATACAGTACTTGTTTATTTGAGAGGTCTCTCATCTGCAAAAGGGAGAGAAATTATCGATAAATATTTAGAATCAAATCATAAAAATTTATAAAATGAACCTTTATTTAAAAAAGAGCAAAAAACTCCTATTACTTTTAGCAGTTTTACCTCTATTCTCATTAGGAGTCTTCGGACAACAACTTCCGGACTCTTTAAAGATTTCACTCTCTTTAAGCCAGGCACAAGAGTATGCGCTTGAGCATAATCGTTCCATTCAAAATGCTTCATTGGATATTAAAAAAGCTGAAGCAAGTAGATGGGAGGCGATCTCCACACTTTTACCACAGGTAAATGCTTCTTTGGACTATGCGAACTACCTCGGATATGAAATGAATTTCGGAGGGATGAAGATAGCCATGCCCCCTTACGGCTCTTTGGGGATAACCTCCTCTTTAGGAGTAAGTGCGGCACAAATAATCTCCATTCAACTCAATAACATTTCGATGAAGATGGCTGACATAAGTCTGAAACAGAGTGAGCAGGAGATATCTAACCAAGTTAAGATATTATACTACTCGGCATTGGTTTCAGAGGAGACTGTTAAGTTACTCGAAAAGAATTTAGTAAGTATGCAGAAACTGCATCAAGTCTCAGAGGAGTCTGTCAGGGTAGGGGTTTCAGAACAGGTAAGTGCCGACCAACTAATGGTTCAAGTTGCCACCATGCAGACCACATTAAACTCTTCAAAAAGATCCTTGGAGATGATTTATAACTCTATGCGACTTCTACTTAATTTAGATGCAGACACCGAGATCCTTTTAACCCAGAGTTTAGAAGATTTAATGAATCCGGGGAGAGCTGTCTCTCTATTATCTGATGAGTTTATACTCGATAATAACTACTCATATCAGCTCCTAAGGAAGAGTACCGAGATAACCAAAAAGCAGGTCGATTTGGCAGGTATGGCCTACCTCCCCTCTTTTAGAGTTTTTCATCAGTATAATGCCAAGAAGTATTTTAGCAGTGCCAACACTATGAACTTTACCCCTCCTAATCTTGTGGGAGCCTCTATTGCTATCCCTATTTTCTCAAGTGGTAACAGGTATAAGGCATTGGGTAGAGCAAAAATAGCCTATCAAAAGCAGTTGAATACCCTTGCTGACACAGAATCTGCTTTACAAATTCAGCATCGTCAGTTAAAATACAATCTTACCTCTGCTTTGGAGCGGCTTGAAACCCAGAAGAAGAACTTAGAGGTAACAGAGAGGGTCTTCAATAATATCTCTCTTAAATACGAACATGGACACTCTTCGAGCCTTGAAGTTACCACAGCGAGTACTAATTTAGTGACAGCCCAGAGCAGTTTGGTTCGTGCCACATTGGACTTTGTAAATGCAAGTATAGAATTAGAAAAATTGTTAAATAGATAATAACTAAAGATATGAAAACGTATAACACCATTTTAATTACCTCTATGATAATACTCTTGGCGAGTTGTGGAGGAAAAAAGACCACTGTAAAAGAGGAGTCTGTACGCCAAGAATTTGTTAAAACAATGACTATCGAAAAGAGTGTAGTCTCCAAAGAGGTGGAGCTCTCTACCGTCCTTCAAGGTTACGAGCAGATGAGCATCTCCCCATCCCTTACAGGTTCGATAGAGCAGATCTTTGTTGAAGTCGGAGACAATGTAATAAAAGGAGACAAACTTATTACAATGGACAGAAGACAATACAACTCCGCAAAACTTACCTTCTCAAATCTTAAAACAGAGATGGAGAGGATGGAGGCCCTTAAAGGGGGTGGTGCTGTTTCGGAGCAAGCTTATGATCAGGTAAAACTAAGCTACCAGCAGACAAAAGAGAATCTTGACTTTCTCGAAGCCAATACATTTGTTAAAGCGAAGTTTGCAGGGGTTATTTCGGCTAAAAACTTCCAAGATGGGGAGTTATATAGCGGAATGCCGATTCTTGTTCTTACACAAATCTCCACTCTTAAAGCATTTATAAATATTCCTGAACTCTATTTTCCTTTAATTAAAACAGGGATGAAAGTTACAATTAGTTCGGATGTCTATCCTAATAAAGAGTTCCCTGCCACTGTTGAGGTTATCTCTCCGACAATAGACCCCGCTTCACACACTTTCCAAGTTAAACTAAAAATTCCTAATGAGAGCAGGGTTCTCCGCCCCGGGATGTATATCCGTTCCTCACTCTTTTTAGATAAAGTGGAGGCAGTTATTGTCCCTTACCAGACAGTTCTTAAACTCTCAGGTTCTAATGAGAGGTTTGTCTTCTTAAATGATGGTGGTGTTGCCAAGAGGGTATTTGTTACTCTTGGACAGAGATTCGATGATAAGATAGAGATTATCTCCCCTGAAATATCAGTAGGGGATGAATTGGTGGTGCTTGGACAGGCAAAATTAATAGATGGTGTACAGCTAACAGTTAAAGAGAATTAGAGATGAGTATATACAAAACATCTGTTAACAAACCGGTTACGACTATCCTTGTCTTCGTTGCCGTAATAATCATCGGTATCTTCTCTTTAAGCAAGTTACCGATAGACCAATTCCCGGAAATGGAGCCCCCTTTTATAACTATAATGACCACATATCAGGGGGCAAATGCAAGTGAGGTAGAGACTAATATTACCAAGCTTGTAGAGAACTCACTTAACTCGGTGGATGGGTTAAAAAATATGACCTCTTCATCTAAGGATAATATCTCCATAGTTTCCCTTGAATTGGAGTGGGGGACCAATATGGATGAGGCGATGAATGACATCAGGTCATTTATAGATATTCTTAAAAATCGTCTCCCATCAGGGGCTTCCAATCCAAATATCTTTAAGTTCAGCACGAGTGCAATGCCTATAATTCAGTATGCTTTTACTGCCAAGGAGAGTTACCCCGGGCTCGATAAGATTCTAAATGAAGATATTATCCCTCGACTAAATAGAATCGAGGGGATAGGGAATATATCGCTTTCAGGTTCTCCGGAGAGATATGTCTATGTAAATATAGACCAATCCAAGCTCGATACCTACGGTATTCCATTGGAGATGGTGGGGAATGCCATTAGTGGCAATAACCTAAACCTCTCCTCGGGAACGGTGAAGATGGGGAAAGAGCAGTACCAGATGGAGGTTCGTAGCGAATATGTAGATAGTAAAGAGATAGAAGGTATTGTGGTCTCTACGACCAGAGAGGGGAGGCAAGTCTTTGTAAGAGATATAGCTACAGTTAAAGATACTCTTAGAGACCTTGCTCTTGATGAGAAGATAAATAGTAGCGACGGGGTTCGTATGGTGGTTACCAAACAGTCGGGTTCTAATACGGTAAAGGTGTGTGATAATGTGCAGAAAGAGATGGCGAAGATTCAGAAAGAGTTGTCCCCCGACATTAAATCCATTCTTATTTACAACTCCTCTGACGACATAAAGAACTCTATATACAGTTTACAGGAGTCTATTTTATATGCCCTTTTGTTTGTGGTTTTCGTGGTGTTCCTTTTCTTAGGGAAATGGAGACCCACCCTCATTATCTCCCTTGCAATCCCTATTTCGTTGGTGGGAGCCTTTATTTATCTCTTGGCCACAGGGGGGACACTGAATATCATTTCGCTCTCCTCGCTAACCATTGCGATAGGGATGGTGGTAGATGATGCGATAGTGGTGTTGGAGAATATAACAAGGCACTTAGATAGGGGGGCATCTCCTCGAGAGGCGGCAATTTATGCCACCAACGAGGTGTGGACTGCTGTTATTGCCTCCACGCTTGTAATTATTGCGGTATTCGTTCCTCTTACGATGTTAGAGGGGATGGCAGGAGTTCTATTTAAAGAGTTAGGTTGGATAGTTGCGATAGTTATCTCCATTTCGGTTATTGTCTCTATTACCTTAACCCCTATGCTCAGTTCGAAGCTCTTAAAATCTAAGAAGATAAGAGTTAATGAGCAAGGACAGATAGAGGAAGTGGTCTCCAAACTCGATTGGTACCAGAAATATGTTGTTGCATTTTTTGATAAATTAGACAGACTCTATGCAAACTCATTGAGATATTGTGTAAACCATAAAGCAGGGACTTTAATCGTGGTACTCCTTATTTTCATTGCCTCGCTATTACCGGTAATATCAGGGAAGATAGGTTCTGATTTTATGCAGGAGACAGACAATGGAAGACTTAGCGTCTCCGTGGAACTCCAGAGGGGGACAAGACTCGAAGAGACCCTTAAAACTGCAAGAATATTGGAAGAGAGGTTCCAGGAGATTGCACCTGAGATAAGGTATATATCTACCACAGCAGGTTCAAATGAGGAGGCAGGGTTTTCCGCATTGTTCTCAAGTACCACCAATAATAAAATCTCCATGACGGTGGTTTGCAATAAGAAATATGACAGAGAACGCTCAATTTTTGATATTGCGGAGCAACTCAGAAAAGAGATGGATCTATATCCTGAGATTACAAGGTATAAATGTAATGCCTCTTCCGGAATGGGAGGGGGAAGTTCAGCAGTAAATGTTGAGATTTACGGATATGATTTTAACGAGACAAATGCTATTGCAGCTCAGATTAGGGATATTATAAAGAGGAATATTCCCGCTGCGCGTGATATTATGATAAGCAGGGATGAGGATAGACCTGAGTTGAAAATCGTGGTGAATAAAGAGAAGTTGGCATATAGCGGTCTTACTCCGGCTATGGTATCCGGTTACGTTAGAAATCGAGTAAGCGGAATGAGGGCGGGATTCCTTAAAGAAGATGGGGACGAGTATAATATTATAGTCAGACTTGAGGAGAAGGATAGAAATTCCATTACTTCCATAGAGAATATTTCCATTCCTACAGCTACAGGCAAAAGTATTAAACTCAGCGAAGTAGCCTCTATAGAAGAGCACTGGGCTCCCCCTACTATTGCAAGAAAGAATCGTCAGAGAATGGTCTCTGTGGATGTTACCCCTTATAATGTCTCTCTTGGGGAACTTGCATCCCAAATTCAGACAGAGGTGGATAAATTAAGTATGCCACAGGGAGTTACTGTAAGACTTGCAGGACAATACGAAAATCTGCAAAAGACTTTTTCTGACTTGGGGATGTTGTTAATGTTAATCGTAATACTCGTTTATGTGGTAATGGCTTCTCAGTTTGAATCTTTCAAAAAGCCGGCTATTATAATGTCCACAGTGCCGTTTGCCCTTACGGGGGTTATTCTATCACTATGGATAACAGGTACTTCGTTGGATATGATTGGTGCCCTTGGGTTCGTAATGCTTGTGGGGATAGTGGTTAAAAACGGGATTGTGATGGTGGATTATACTAACCTTATGAGGGATAGAGGGCATGAGCTAAAAGAGGCTATTGCACTTGCCGGTCAGTCTCGTCTCCGCCCTGTTCTAATGACTGCAATGACCACTATGCTTGGAATGTTACCTATGGCTTTAAGCTCAGGGGAGGGCTCAGAGATGTGGCGTCCTCTCGGGATAGTCGTTATTGGGGGACTTTTAGTCTCGACCTTAATCACCTTGTTCGTAGTTCCTACTCTTTATGCCACTATGTCTCGTCACGGTGAGCGTAATAAAGAGGAGAAGAATAGCAAGCATTTTTATTTTATGAAACTTTCCGTAAAGGATGATAATAAAGAATAGTTATGAAATCAGTATTTATAGTATTTAACCAGGCTAATACCGCTCAAGTAGAATATATGCTTGATGCTCTTAATATAAGAGGGTTTACCTTTTTTGAACAGGTTCAGGGAAGGGGTACCAATGGGGGAGAACCTCGTCGTGGCACCCATACGTGGCCCGAAATGAATTCCGCAGTAATTACTATTGTCGAAGATGAAAAAGTCGATGAGCTACTAACCACAGTAAGGAAACTTGATGCAGTTAATAAAGAGATAGGGGTCAGAGCTTTCGTCTGGAATATTGAAAAAACAGTGTAGTTGTTTTAATTAAACTCCCTTTATAAAGTCACGAACGGAATTATTATACAATAATCAAGTTGTAAAATTTTTTCTTACCTTCGCACTTTATAAAGGGATTTTATGATTAATAAAACATCGATACGAGTATTAGTGACAGCATTGGCTCTCTTTGCTGTCTCTTTTTCTTTGTCTGCTCAGGAGTGGGGGATAAAGGGCGGTGTTAATTTAGGTAAGCCTGTGGGTTATAATATAGGGGTGGCTATGAAATACAATCTCCCTATTAGAGGAACTTCCATTCAGCCGGAACTCTCTTATGTGTCGAGACCTATTACTGTTTCAGGTTCTGTTCAAAAGGGTAATTACTTAGAACTCCCATTGAACTTACAAGCAGGATTTGATCTCATCCTTTTCCGTCCCTTTATCGAGGTCTCCCCTTTTGTAGGGTACCTCATCTCTAAGAATAGCGGTGTTCACTCTTTTGAGTATGGTGTGGGTGTTGGAGGGGGAATCGATATCAGAAGCTTCCAGTTAAAGGCAAAATATAGTTGGGGGCACTATTTTAGAGGGACAGAAATCGCAGTAATCTATTTTTTTTGATACGAAGATTATATAACAATTAATATTAAAACGACTATGTTAGCAATTAATGATTCAAACTTTGAAGAACTTGTATTAAAATCAGAACTTCCTGTATTATTGGACTTTTGGGCACTATGGTGTGGTCCTTGTCGTGCTATCGCTCCTATTGTTGAGGAGTTAGGTAAAGAGTATGAGGGGAAATGGGTGGTAGCCAAATGTAATGTTGACGAGGCTTCAGCAGTCCCAATGAAATACGGAATTAGAAATATACCCACACTCCTTTTCTTCAAAAATGGAGAGGTAAAAGAAAAGATGGTTGGCTCTGGTAATAAAGCCTCTATCGTTACAAAAATGAACTCTATTTAACAACTTTTAATTTTTCTAAATTTATGAAAAAAACATTACAAATTTTTGCTTGTATTGCCATCGTGGCAATGGTTTTCGCAAATCCTGTATCTGCACAGAAGACTCACCTTGGTTTTAAAGGGGGATTAAACTACACCTCTTTCAATGATCTTAATCTTACAAGCACTACTGCTCTTACAGAATCTATTAAAAATTATGGTGGATTCAATGTCGGGCTTGCTCTTCAAATCGAACTCCCTATGGGTTTTGCTGTTCAGCCTGAAGTACTCTATTCTCAGGTAGGATCAAGCATTGCAATGCCTACAACAGGAACCATTATTGATGCTGTTTTAGCCGGAAAGACCATGTCTTTGGTTCAGGGCGTTATAGAAGTTCCCGTTAATGTTCAGTGGGGAATCAAATTAGGTCCCATCAAACCTTTCGTTCAGTTCTCACCTTATGTTACTTATGCACTAAGCCAAGGTCTTAAATTTAAGGATGGCACTACAGTTAACGAAACTTTCTTCAACTCAGACAATATGAAGAAATTTAATTATGGTGTTGGTCTTGGTGTAGGTCTTCAGGTTTGGAAAGTTCAGATCTCCGGAAGATACAAATGGGGATTAGGTACTGTTGCTGATGCACAGGCTACAGGTCTTCCCACTATCAACAAAATGTTTGATAAGAGTAAAATCAGCGGATTCGAACTCGCAGCAGCATTTTTATTCTAAAAGGTACCCCTTTTAAGGTAATATTAAGGGACTGAATTAATTTTCAGCCCTTTTTTTATTACTTTTGCGCTCTATTTATGAGTACTACAGTAAATGGCATACTAGCATATCAGGATTACATTCGTAAGGAGTGGGAAGAGTTTGAGATGTTGGTTAGGGAGCAGGTACTCTCTGACAACCCCCTTCTTAATGAGATTAATAATCACCTTTTTTCCTCATCGGGGAAGAAGATACGACCTCTACTTGTCTTACTCTCCGCCAAAGCATGTAAAGGGGAGATAACCCCTTTAGCAAAGGGGTGTGCAGCAGCAGCAGAACTCATTCATACTGCGACCCTCCTTCATGACGATGTGGTGGATGATAGTGTTACCCGTAGAGGGGCGGCTACTGTTAACTCTCTCTTCTCTCCGGGTGCCTCTGTGCTAATGGGTGACTATTGGCTCTCCAAAGCCATAAAGCTCCTATTAGAGAGGAAATGCACCTATGAAATTATGAATAATTTCTCCACGACCATTCAAGATTTGGCAGAAGGGGAGATGCTTCAGATGTTAAGAGCGGATGATTTAAAAACCACAGAAGAGGAGTATTACAATATAATTTCCAAAAAGACAGCCTCCCTATTTATCTCTTCAATAAAATCGGCTGCTATTGCAGTCGATGCTTCAGATGAAGTGGTGGAAAAGATGGGGAACTATGCATATCATTTAGGTCTCTCTTTTCAGATTAGGGATGATATCCTCGATTATTCGGAGACCCCGGAAGATGGTAAAGATGTCGGTTCAGATTTGGCGGAGAGGAAAATAACTCTCCCCCTTATCGGAGCATTGAAGAGCGAGAAAGAGAGTGAGCTGAGAGAGTATATCCTCTCTCTTATCTCTGAGATAGATACATTGGATAAAGCCTCTTTTGAAAAGAATAGTAAAAACATTCAAATTATAAGGGAGTTCGTTAAGGGACACTCAGGGTCAGAATATGCTAAAAAGAGACTTACAGAGAATATCCAAATGGCTATAGACTCTCTCTCAATACTCCCCCCCTCAAAATCCAAAGAGGGACTTATAGATATCGCCCGATGGCTGACTCTATAGCTGAAATCTAATATAGGTGATAGGGAGTCCTTTAGCAAGGAATTGTTTTTCGTAGAAGGTCTTAACGGATAGAATATCATCTTCCGATGCACGCCCTGAACCATAGATATCCGAGTTAGACTCTAAAAGAGTATGTCCCCTTTGAGCTATAACATAAAGTGTAGATTCGTATAGAACAGTACTATCTGTCTTTAGATGTATGATACTATCAGCTTTCAAAAATCGAGAATATCTTTCTAAAAAAAGTGGAGAGGTAAGTCTCTTTCGCGGCTTCTCGATTTGTGGGTCTGCAAAAGTAATCCAAATCTCTGCGACCTCTCCCTTCTCAAAGAAAGAGTCGATAAAATCTATTCTGCTCCGAATAAAGGCGACATTTGATAGGTTATGTTCTGTCGAATATTTAGCCCCTTTCCAGAGCCTTGCCCCTTTTATATCCACCCCTATATAGTTCCTTTCGGGAGACCTTTCAGCCAAAGCTATGGTATATTCCCCTTTTCCGCACCCAAGTTCGAGGACAATGGGATTATTGTTTTTAAAAACCTCTTCTCTCCATCTCCCTTTGAGTGGATAATCTCTATTTAATACCTCATTTACAGTAGGTTGGAATAGGCAGGAGAACCCCTCGTTCTCCATAAATTTCTTATGTTTATCTTTTCCGCTCATCAGCTTTCTCTCTGTAAATCCCTATTCCGTATATTTTGGAGTAAGGTAAAAAAAAGTGTAACTTCCATCTTCCTGACTCTTCTGGGATTACATTCTTTCTCCAACACCATTGGATATCTGTATATTTACCTGATTTTAGAACCTTTATATCGCAGGAATCGGAATGTTCCTTTAAGTATCTTTTAATAACCATGTCATTACAAGGGAAGACGACATCTTCTCTATAGAGTTTTCCGGATGGAGAGATAAGATTAAAGGTAATTGGTAGTTTGCTCTCTGAACTATTTTGAGGAAATCTCGCCCCGACATAGAGATTATATGGTCCCTCTTCCTTGGATAACTCCATCTCAAAGGAGATAGTATCTCTTGTATCGAAGTTTTTGGGATTGACTTTATGATAGGCACAATTCGCATCAGGCTCTGAACAAGATACCAGGAGAAAGAGTAATGAAACGATGACCGGCAGAGCAAGTCTCTTATTATTTAACTTCTCTATTTGCATTTCTGTTATCGGGCTTTCTTTTTTTCTTCTTTTTAGCTCTATCAAATCTCGCAATACTATCGTCCCCCACAGCAGTAATAAAATCATTTTTCTTCTCCTCCTTAGGGTCTCTTAAGAGGGAGTCTGGCTTTATCCCTTTACTGTTTGCTCTTAAAATCTCCCTTACTTGCTCAGCAGGTAAAGCGATCATATTAGTTAAAGAGTTAGGGTCATAAGAGAAATACATGATTCCTCGAAGTATATCCGATTTTAAAAAGAATGCCTGTCCATCTTTAAGTTCAAGAGGTGCATTGATATATGGAAGTCTGCTCTGTGCATCCATATAGATGGGTGCCTCATAGTTTATGCAGCATTTGAGTTTACTACACTGCCCTGCAAGTTTCTGGGGGTTTAAAGAGAGGTCTTGACAACGGGCAGACTGTGTGGTAATAGACTTAAATGATGAGATATAGTTACTACAGCAGAGAGCCCTACCGCAGACTCCAAGTCCCCCTATAAGTCCTGCCTCCTGTCTTGCCCCTATCTGTTTCATCTCGATTCTAATATGAAACTCTTCGGCAAATCTTTTTATAAGCTGTCTAAAATCGACACGCTCATCAGCGATATAGTAGAAGATAGCTTTGGTTCCATCTCCTTGGAACTCAACATCTCCGATTTTCATTTCGAGTTTAAGCTCAGCAGCTATCTGTCTTGAACGAATCATCGTCTTATGCTCTCTTGCAATAGCCTCCTGCCACCTTTCGGTATCGAGAGCTTTGGCTCGGCGATATATTTTCTTAAACTCGTAGGTTTTATAATCTGCTCTGTTTCGGGACATTTGACGAATAACAATAGGACCTTCGAGGGTAATAATCCCCACATCGTGCCCTGAACTACTCTCCACTACGACTATATCCCCTGTTTTAAGGAGCTGCCCGGAGGTATTTACATAAAAGTTCTTACGAGTATTTTTAAAACGTACCTCGAAAATATTTTTGTATTCTTCTTGATTTATTCCGTCCAACCAATTATAAACCTCAAGTTTACAACAGCTTGGGTCGTATTGGCAGATTAATTCTCCCTGATGTGTTCTCTCTGTGACACACCCTCTAAGACAGTCATATATTTTGTTTTCTTCTTCCATTATTATCTTTTTGCAGAGTGCAAATATACAAAAAAGAGATTGCTTAAGTTAGAAAATACCATTTTTGCATTGGTATTACTTTCAATAGAGAGCCTTGCGTTTTCCAAGGCAGAGTAGGCTTTAGTGAAAAACGCCTCCGGTAGTTTCTGGGAAAAGAGGACAACCCCCTCCCTCTCTGTGGATGTAATGTGGGCTATTTCATAAAGACCTTTCTGTACCAGGAGGATTTTTCGCAAGAAAGATCCCGCATAAATACAAAACTCTTTCTGTCTCTCTCTCCCTAAACTATAAAGAGCCTCATTGCCATTTATTAAGGAGAGAAGGTCTGAGGAGAGTGCAGAGGAGAGCATAGAGGTTATTATGTTATAGTATGGTGAACCAACCCCGCCCTCTGAGATAAGATTTATCGCTTTCCCGTAACTCCCAATACTGTTTTTAGCATAAGAGAGGGCATCTTGTGCGGAGACTCCAAATCTTTTTTCGAGTTTCACCGCTAAATCGTCATACCCCATCGGGTGAAGTCGGATAGCCAGGCAGCGTGAGCGAATGGTCTCTATAACCCTCTCCGGCGACTGACTGATAAAGAAGAAGAAAGTCCCCGGGAAAGGCTCTTCTATAAGTTTAAGGAGTCTGTTGGCAGCCTCAGTCGTCATTCTTTCAGGGAGATAGATTACCATATATTTATTCCCCCCTTCGTAAGATCTAAGGCTCATTTTAGAGAGAATCTCCTTTGCTTCCGCAACATTTATAACTCCAACTTTCTCTTCGATACCTATCTCTCTATTCAGAATCTCTTCCGTAAAGTAAGGGTTTGAGGTCAAAAGTGTTCTCCAGATGGGGAGAAAGTCATCACTCTTAGGGCTTTTATCGCTCCCCGACTTGGAGGTGGTATTTACAGGAAAGACAAAGTGAAGGTCAGGGTGGATTAACTTTTTAATCCTTCCACAGGTAGGACAAACCCCGCATGAATCCCCATCGGTGTGACTTTTACAAGCCATATATTGGATTAATGAAAGTGCAACAGGGATAGCGCCATAACCCCCCTCCTCTATCAACATAAGTGCATGGCTCACTTTTCCCTCATCAGCCATCCTCTTTAATCGTGTTAAAAGAGTCTCGTTTCCTATTACCTCATTAAATCTCATTCCACAAAAATAACAAAATATTTTATCCCTTCAGCACCATCTCACATTTAGTACAATCAAAAATCAATTTCAATCTTCTTCCCTGATTTTCAAGAAATAGTGGTTCTGAAACCCTTCGGGAGTTTTTCTCTTTCGGGCACCACCCTAACTCATATTTAATACAATACTTCGTTCTCATTAACTCCTGCTCGGGGGAGGGCTCCACTTCGTATGCAGGAGCAGCACTGATTCCAAGTTCGCCATAGACCTCTTCTGAAAGGGAGTTAGAACAATTAAGGTTCGTGGTCTGCACCGGAGGGGTGGGGGAGTGGAGGGGTTCTTCCTTGGAGAGTGAGGTGCGGTAAGTCCCCTCTGCAGCCAGAAGTCGCTCTGCGAGCTCTCTTCTAATGGAGTTTAGTCGGGACAATGGGTGGAAATAGAGGGGCTCTGCCTCGATTTTATCGAGGGAAAAGAGGTAAGGCTCGGAGCTTTTACTAAACTGACGAGTTATATTGTTTAAGGCAAGTTCACGATTGGTGGCAATATCCCCCTCCTCTTTAAATTCCACTGAGGCTCTGGCTCCCGACTCCGAGAGTGCTGTTACCACTGTCTTTCCATTTTCGGAGAAGAGTGAGATCTTTGCGTCAATGACCCTTTGGGGCATATTGTTTTCAAGTTCCTTTTCAAAAGCATGGTGGTAGTTTCTGAAAATCTCTGTTCCCTGCCGCAGCAGAGGTGCCTCTTTGGTGGTTATTATCTCCCCTTTTACCGAGTCTATCCTCATTCCCACAATCTCCCCTTTGTCTGATATAAAGCAAAGTCCATCATTGTTGGAAAGCTGAGTTCCATTGAGGGTGAAACTGCACCCTTCGGGGTTATTGGAGAGAATTTTGGAGACTCTTCCCACACTCTCCCCAATGGATTTAGGGGTCTCCATAGAGTTCCACTCCCCCCGTTTTCCGGAGATGAAATAGTCAGTGTAACCACGATTGAATGTGACGAATGGATTTGGAGTAAACCCTCCTCGAATGGAGCCTAACGAGGAGTGGCGATAAGGGGTGTTTTTTATGGTGTTGTCGATAATCTCCCTATAGTAGCGAGTAATGTTTTTAACGTAGGAGGCATTTTTCAGTCGCCCCTCTATCTTGAATGAGGTAACACCTGCCTCAATAAGTTCCCCTATATGGGAAGCTAATGAGAGGTCTTTAAGCGAAAGGAGTGCCTTGTTTTTTACCAGGATTTTCCCATTGGAGTCGAGAAGGTCATAGCGTGAGCGGCAAGCCTGAACACAGCTCCCACGATTTGCACTCCTGCCCGTAAGGTATTGACTTAGGTAGCATTGTCCACTATAACTAACGCAGAGTGCCCCATGTACGAAACTCTCTAATTCGCAGGAGACAGATTCGTGAATTCTCTTTATCTGCTCCAGCGAGAGTTCCCTTGCGAGAATCAATCTTTTGAAACCGAGAGATTCCAAGAAACGAGCCTGTTCCGGAGTACGAATATTGGTCTGTGTGGAGGCAATTAATGGAATCGGAGGGAGCTCCATTTTAAGAATCCCCAAATCTTGAATAATGATAGCGTCGCACCCTATTGTGTGAGCAGTTTTAATATATTGTTCTGCCTCTTTTAACTCAGAGTCGTAAAGAATGGTGTTAAGAGCCAAATAGACCTTTGCCCCGAACTTATGGGCGTGGAGAACAAGTTTTTCAATATCGGAAAAAGAGTTGCCGGCTGCTTCCCTTGCACCGAAAGCAGGACCGGCTATATACACAGCATCGGCACCGCAGTTTATTGCCGAGATGCCGATGTCTATGTTTTTTGCCGGAGCGAGAAGCTCAAGCTCTAATTGCATTTAAGATCTACAGTTACTTTATGTGTGGCGTAATCCTTAAATTTAGGGTCGGTCATCACCTGTTTGTAATATTCACAAGCTTTCTCTTTATTCCCTTTTGCCTCATAAGAGGTAGCCATCTGAAGTGTCATAGCATTTTTATCACTTGCATCGGGTGAAAGTGATAGATAAGCCTCTAACCCATCAATAGCTTCGTCATATTTTTTAAGTCCAAGTGCTGAAATAGCATAAATTTTACGGGCAGTTGCATTATCTGAAAGCTCATAAGATTTCTTTGCATAAGTCATACACTCAACGTTTTTCTTCTCTTTCATAAGAGCGTTGGCTTTCTTCATATAGAACTGAGAGAGCTGTTTGTCAGCCTGATCTTTCTGTCCAAACTCAGCGGCTTTCTGAAAAGAAGAAACAGTGGTAGCCTCATCTTCAAGACGGCTGGCAGCCATCCCCATACGAAGATATGCCATACCATTATCTTTTTCTATTTCTACTACTTTCTTATATTCAGCGATAGCTCCTTTGAAATCACCGTCATTGAGTTTAAGGTTCCCTTCGTTCATATAGAGCTGAGGAATAAGTGAGGAGGCTTCCCCCATGGTGTCGAAATCACCATACTCATCCCCTTTATCAACAGCTTTCTTTAGGAAAACAACAGCATTAGGGATATCTTTAGCTACTCCGTAATCTTTCCCAATAGCTAAATAGAGGGTAGGGATTACTTTTTTACAATTATTTGCTATCTCTTCGGCATCTGCACCAATAGTGATAGCTTGGTTTAGGGCTTCTTCAAAATTTTTGAGAGCATCTGCTTTTTTCCCTTCATTCAAGGCAACCGCACCGGCGTTATAAAGATTTGTAGCGCTTTCCATGTCTTGAGCGATAGCAGTAGAGATGGCAAATACTGATAGTAAGAGTGTTAGAATAATTTTTTTCATCAAGAATTAATTAATTAAATGATTATGGTCTTCATTGACAATCGCAAAAATAAAAAAAATATGGTTTTAACACAACATTTTTAATACAATTTGTTATTTTTGCCTTATATATAAATAAGAAGAGAAATGAAGAAATTATTTGCAGTCCCACTGTTTGTTATCCTTTTAACACTTAATCTGGCTGCCCAAAGTGTGGAAAAACTCCCATCTGACCCCCGAATTAAGAGTGGAAAGATGGCTAATGGTCTTACATATTATATTGTTCAAAACAGCGTCATCCCGGGTTATGCTAATTTTTATTTAGTACAACAGTTAGGAAC
Organism: uncultured Muribaculaceae bacterium; assembly: GCA_964642235.1. Lineage (GTDB taxonomy): Bacteria > Bacteroidota > Bacteroidia > Bacteroidales > UBA932 > CAYSND01. The sequence goes on along the minus strand of CAZXOP010000006.1, from coordinate 18,575 downwards.
GTCACTCGAAGAGCCTTCCCAGAAGAGAATGACAGAGATCGTAGGTAATATGGGGCTCCGAGGGACCCGAAATTTCCCCGGAAAAACCATTGTCTCATATATGGATGAACTTGGGTTAACCCAAGAGAGGGATTATGGAATCAGCATTGGAGCGGATGAGAGCCTCTATAGAATCTCTAATGTCCCTGTAAAAAAGAGTGTAGCAGTTATTGACTCCACTCTCCTTATTCTTTTTAACTGGTCGAGCGGGATTAATCTTGACGAGCAGGATGTGGAGAAGGAGAAAGTCCTCTTTGTAAATAACTTCGTAGAGGAGATGAATGCCGATAAGAGGGAGAAACTTGCTATAAGAAAGGAGGTTTTTCAAGGAACCCCTTACGCCCCACTCGGACAGGAGGAGCTTATAACCCAGATTAATGGATATACATCAAAAGATTTGAGGAGTTATTATTATAAATGGTCGAGACCTGATTTACAGGCTATTGTTATAGTGGGAGATATTGACCCCGCCACCATAGAGTCGAAGATAAAGACCCTTTTTCAAGCCTCCCCCAAATATTTAGAGACAGCTAAAAGAAATTATGTCTCTCTTCCTGATAATAAAGGTGTTGAGGTACTAACAGTCTCCGATAAAGAGGCCACAGCATCTAAGGTTATTTTAAGTATAAAGAGTGACCCTGTTCCTCGTTCTCTAAGAAATTCCGCAGTTCCATATCTAACAGATTATATGAATTATCTCCTTGAGTTTTTAGTTAAAGACAGACTTGTCACATATCAGAAAAGGGTTAGTGCCCCTATAAAGTTTAATGAGATAGAGTATGGTAAATATTTCGGGGTTCAGGCAAAAGATGCCTTTACGATTGAGATAGAGGTTGCACCTGAGAAGGTTGAAAATGTAATGGCTTTCTTAGTGGCAGAACTCGATATGATTAAGAAGTTTGGGTTTACTGATGAAGAGTTTACCCGTGCTCGGAATCGTTATATGGATTATGTTAATTATAGATACGACTGGAGAGGAATTACCCCAAATGCGGCTTATGCAAAGAGGTGTATCGATAATTATCTATATGGTTTCTCTTTGGCAAGTATCGAGATGCATAAAGAGTATATGGATAAAGTTAAAAGGAGTGTCCAATTAGAACAGTTTAATACTTATGCAAGCACCTTCCTAAAACTCACTGACAATATCTCTCTTGTCTGCACCTTCCCCTCCGGAAAAGGCTCGGTGGAGCTCCCCTCTTCTGACAGACTCCTTCAGGTTTATAATACTGCTCTTAATATGAAGAAAGATCCCCGCGTCTCTCTCCCCACTCTTACCTCTTTTGCAAAAAAAGAGATTGTTCCGGGGACAATAGTTACCGAGACGAAAGAGCCAATCAGCAATTCATCTCTCTGGATGCTTTCAAATGGTGCAAATGTTATCTTCAAGCAGACTCAGACCGAGCCTAAAAAAGTCCATTTTATGGCAGTAGCTAAAGGGGGACTCTCTCTCTGTCCCGGAGTCTCTCCTTTTATGGAGAAGTATATCAATGAGATAGTTGCTCTCGGTACCCTCGGAGGGGAGAACTCTGTGGCAGTCTCTAAAATGAAGAAGGATTTGGGTATAGAGTTAGAGAAGAATTTCTCCCTCTCTCTAAGTAAACTTGAGGGAAAAACCTTCTCAAGTTATCTCCCTAAGTTAATGGAACTTGCCTATCTTAATTTCCGTGAGAGTGGAGCAGATGCGGAGGCTTTTGCATCATTTAAGGAGCAGAAGAAGAATCTATTTAGATTTGTCTCCAATAATCCCGAAATGGTTTTTGCAGATTCTCTTGAATGTGAACTCTATATGGGTAATAGAGCCTCCCTTGATTATAGCTCTATACTCGATACGACCAATTACTCCAAGGTTGCAGATTTTATAAGCGAATCCTTCTCAAATGCTGCAAACTTTACCTTTATAATAGTGGGAGATGCTGACGAAGTTCAGCTTAAAGAGCTTGTTTGTAAATATATTGCCTCCCTTCCCGGGAATATAAATAAAAGGGAGAGCTGGCGTGTCCTCCCATTCTATTTCTCTAAGAGAGATAAGGATAATCATTTCACCATGCCTATGGAGTACCCAAGGAGCCTCTATGATTATACCCTCTTCTTCCCTGTCCCATTTAATGTGGAGAATAGGATAATCTCCGGGATTGTGTCCCAGGCTATCGAGAGAGAGGTCGTTTCATGTATGGCAGATTTGGGGATAACCGTCCGTACAAAAAATAGTTTTAAGAAGTACCCTGAGGAGTTTATGACCATCGATTTCTCTTTCGTGACCAATGAATATTCTCATAAAAATGTAGAAAAGATAGGGGAGATTCTCTCCGCCTTATCTGAAAAAGGGATCTCTTCCGAGGAGTTACAAAGGGTTAAGTCGGGTCTGAAAGCACAGTTTATCTTCCGCGAAAAGGCTGACAACTCTTTCTGGGCGGAGATATTAGAGAATAGATTTATATATGGTAAGGATATGTATTCCAGATATCTCAGCACTCTCGATTCACTAACTGTAGAGACGATTAACGCTGCCCTTAAGGGGTATATCAAGGAGAGTAATCGTCATCTTCTCACTATGAGTGGCAGCAGATAATGAGTATTATTTGTATTGATAACTTCCTTATCTCATCAGAGATAATAACCGAATTTTTTTCATGCGACTACCCTAAATGCAAGGGGGTATGTTGTATTATCGGGGAGAGTGGAGCCCCTTTAGAAGAGGAGGAGTGTGAGGCTATAAAAAACGAATACCCCCTCTTCTCCCCACTATTGAGTGAAGAGTCTAAAGAGGTGGTTAAGAGGGATGGGTATTATGTGGTGGATGCTGACGGTGATCTCGTTACCCCTCTGATTAAACAGGGTGAAGAGTGTGCCTATGCCTGTTTTGATGACGATATTCACTGCTATTGTGCTATAGAAAAGAGCTTCTTCTCAGGCAAATGTACCTTTCGCAAACCTATCTCCTGCTGGATATACCCTATAAGGATTTCTAAACTCTCAAGCGGTTATACGGCACTTAACTTACACCGTTGGCACATCTGTCAAGATGCTTTTGAAAAAGGGAAGAGAGAGAATATCCGTGTATATCAGTTTCTTCGCGAACCGATTATTCACCATTTCGGTGCAGCATTTTATAAACACCTTGAAATACTTGCCCTGAGAGGGGTTAAGTAAAATGTCACCTCGTTAATAAAATTTTTTTTAATTAAAGAGTTAATCGTACATTTGTCATACGATGAGAAACGCATTTATTTCCTAACAACTTGATAAAAAATTAACTAATGAACAGAACTATTAAAAAAGAGCGGCTCTGTCCGCAAGATTACACCTCGCCGAGAGTGGAGGTCTTTGAAATTAATGTAGAGAGTGGCTTTGCTGCTTCTATGGGTAACAATAGTACAGAGGACTTCGGTACAGGTAGCAGTTATGATTGGTAACGGAATTATAAACTTATTAAATGAAAAAGAGATGAAAAAAAGATTATCGATTATAATAGCCTTATCAGGATTATTTATATTAAATAGCGGTTGCGATAAGAAAACCGATACACTTCCCGAAAATAGAATTACTACCATAGAGGCTATCACTGCGCAGCCTGAGACTAAAACGACTCTTGGAGACGCTGACGAGTATGGTTCCCGCCCTGTACTTTGGAATAACGGGGATGAGATAATGGTGGTTTCAGATGCATATTCGTCTACTACGATGACCAAATATAAAACCACTCTTAGCACCCCCTCTTCTTCTGCTTCGTTTTCAGCGACCGGTGCACCGGAGTTAAAGAATCAAGTGAGGGCTTTTTATCCTGCTAAGGCATCTGTTTCTTTTGGTAGAGGACTACTTAACGTAACTCTTCCTACTTATCAGAAATATGTAGCAGGAGGTTTTGATAATAGTTATAATCCGGCAGCAGCTCATGTTGTTTCATGGACTTCTACATCTACCCTTTCTTTTAAGAACTGTTTCTCAGTTATGAAACTAAAGATAACAGGGACAGGTAAAGTACTTAAAATAACAGTTAGAAGTAAAACTCTTCAGCTTAGTGGTGGTTTTTCTGTTACTCAAGATAATGATGTCTTGCAATGGGGTAATCTTTTTGTTAAAAAAGTGGTATTAGACTGTGGTGTGGGGGTGGATTTAACCTCTTCGGGAACCAATTTCCATATAGTTGTTCCGGGAAGGACTTATACTAATGATTTAGTTATTCATATTGAGACCAAGGATAATGGTTTTATGTTGAGTGAGTCTTCAAAGACTATAACATTAGTTAAGGGTAATATACATGAGATAAGAATGAACTATACTCCTGACACAGGGAGTGGTTATGTAGAAGAGGGGGTTAACTATGGTGCTGGTACATCTGTTCAAATACTAATAGGGGGATCTCTCGTTACTCGAACCTTTGCCCCTGTAAACTGTGGTTTTGAAGCTGAAAGCACCCCATATTTAGGTTACACTTATGGGAAGCTCTATCAGTGGGGTAGAAAATTTGGTCAAGGGTATAATGCTAATGATGCTACCTTTCCTTCCGGTTCTAATATAGTATTTGGGCCTGTTTCTAATGCCACAGGTCAAGATGCCGCCAATTATAATATGTTTTATAAAGTTGTGACTAATCCTACAGATTGGTGCACTACTCAGAGTGATAACCTATGGAATTCAGGTACTGAAGCGGCTCCCATTAAAACAATTTATGACCCCTGTCCAGCAGGCTGGAGAGTCCCAACTTATACTGAATATCAGGCATTATGTAAGAATAAATCAAATTTTGATAATTTTGGTGGTCAGAATGGTTATTGGTATAGTGGAAATGTACCTTACACCCCAGGGATGGCTGGAGCAGTCTTTTTCCCTGCCGCCGGGATTCTTAATAATGCTTGCACTAGTATGGACCGTGGTGTTAACTTAAATTATTGGAGTAGTTATACTGATTCAGAAAACGGAATGTTATGGAATGATACTAGCATCGGACGTGCAAACGCATGCTCTATACGCTGCGTTAAGATATAACCCTAATCGGTAGTTATCGTATTACATAATATAAAAGGCTGTCTTGTATAAGGCAGCCTTTTTAGCTTATAAAACTTAGAGGAGAAGCCCCCTATTCCGATAAAAACTCTAAAGCCCTATCGTAATCACTATCATCCACTACGAGCTCTATCGTTAGAAGATCGTTATTAAATGTGGCGGTAGTGTAATTTAGATTCTCATTTAAGATATAGGACTCTATACCGGCTTCAGCAAGTCTCCCTTTTACGAGATTGGCAGAGAAAGAGTTATCATATTTTCCGATTACTTTCATGGCTATTGATTATTAATGTTACTCATCGTTACGAGTAGCGTACTCTATAGCACTTGCAAGTCTGGTAATCTCTTTTCTCATACCGTTAAGAATAAGGGGAGCCTCCCCCTTAGTAAGGGTAATCTGATCTTCGTACATCCTCATAAAGCGGAGGTAAGGCTTTTCTATTCTGAAAGTTACACTCTCCTCATCTTCTGACACAAAGCAATATCCGTATGATTTAAATATCTCGAATATCCTCTCTCTATGGTCATCGAAAGTTTTAGAGATAATAACCTCTTTTTTCACGAAACTCAAAGCAGGATAGATAGCAGCTATCGCTATGAAAAAGACAATTATCTTAGGGAGAGAGCCTGGTTTAAACATCCCGTTTTCAGCAGAAAAGAGATCATTAAATGAGTATTGATTAGAGACAAGTACGATTATAAAGATGAAAATAAAAAAGATGGCAGCAAACCACACTAAATATTTTAGGGAGCGGATTAAGTATTTTACCCCTTTTGACTGATTCATAATATTGTTGTTTTGTTAATTATATAAATAAATTTGGCACTATTAGTGCTGCAAATATAGTTAATTAGTTATTTTTGCACTGAATTTTAAAAATAAAAAGAGATAATAGTTATGGAAACAGAAGTAAAGCAGAAAAACCCATTTAAAATAGCGATGATAATATTGGCAGCAGTCGCTGTTGTATTAGCAGGAGTCTTGGTTTATGTCTATTTAGACAGAGGTAAACTAATTGATAATTTGACTATAGAAAAAGACCAACTAACTCAGCAGATGGTCGATTTGCAGAATGATTACTCCACACTCTCATCCAATAATGATAGTCTTAATGTGCAGCTCGACAGAGAGAGGGAGAAGGTAGAACAGCTTATAGAGAGGGTTAAAAAGACAGAAGCCACCAATAGGAGTAAGATTAAAGAGTATGAAAAGGAGCTTGGAACTCTTCGTTCCATAATGCGACACTATATCATTCAGATAGACTCCCTTAACACCCTTAATATAGCTCTAAGACAAGATGCTGCTGTCGCCAGAGAGGATGCAAAGAAGACTAAACAACAGTATGAGGAGCTTAGTAAGACCACAGACGAATATGCCAAACAGATAGAGAAAGGTGCTGTTATCAAAGGGCGTGGAGTGGCTATGACAGCTATTAACTCTTCCAACAAAGATACCGACCGTAGCTCAAGGGCTGTTAAACTTAAAACTTGTCTAAATCTTGTGGAGAACTCCATAGCCAAGAGAGGGACAAGGACGATTTATATCAGAGTTAAAGGACCGGATGGTATCTTAATGACCGGCTCACAGCAACAGATTTTCGACCTTGCAGGTGAACAGGTAATCTATTCAGCCTCTCGTGATGTCGATTATCAAGGGTCAGAAGTGGAGGTTTGTATCTATTTTGACAGCCAAAAAGGGTATTCAAAAGGGGTCTATACAGTCGATGCTTATACCTCTGAAGGTAAGTTAGGCTCTGCTGATCTGCTATTGAAATAGCTCTGCGAATGTCGGGCGTATATCTCCATATACCCTTTTGTGCATCATTTTGTACCTATTGCAGTTTTTATTCGGTACAGGGTGTAAATAAAATGGAGGAGTTTAAGAGCGCCCTACTTTTAGAGATAGAGCAAGAGAAAAATTATTTTGAAGGAGTCTCCCCTGATACTCTATATATAGGAGGGGGGACTCCCTCTTTTATCCCCTTAAAGATCTTAGAGGAGATAGTCGAAAAGCTCCTTCAAACCTTTTTCCCCTCCTCCCCTCCGGTAGAGTTTACCATTGAGGTAAATCCTGATGATATAACGAGGGAGTATCTTTTAGCTCTTAAAAAATTAGGGGTAAATAGGATAAGTATGGGGGTTCAGTCTTTCGATGATGAGAATCTACGCTGGATGAATCGAAGACATACTTCCAAGGAGGCAGTAGAGGCATTTAGAATGATGAGAGAGTCAGGATTTGACAATATCTCTCTCGATCTTATTTTCGGTTACACACCCCTTACAGACGATGCCTGGCGTAAAGATATCTCCATAATCATAGAGCTTCATCCGGAGCATATCTCTGCATACCAAATGGGACTTGAACCCGGAAGTCAATTAGCGGAGGATGAGAGTTATACAGAGGCAGATGAGACTCTCTCTGCAGAACAATTTTCCACTCTTCGTAGCTCCCTTCAAGAGGCAGGTTATCTTCAATACGAGGTCTCTAATTACTCCCTTCCGGGACGCATTGCACTCCACAACTCCTCCTATTGGAGGCGGGAGCCCTACCTTGGACTCGGACCCGCAGCACACTCTTTCAAAGGTGATTGCCGAAGGTGGAATCTACCCGACTTAGACTCTTATTGTGCTTATTTCAAAGAGGAAAATGTGCAGATAAGGGGGTCTGAAACTCTTTCTGAGAAGGAGATTCTTGAGGAGGTTATAATGTTGGGACTTAGGACAATAGAGGGAGTCTCTCTCGACACCGTCTCAGAAATATCCACACTTAAACCTGAGAAGCTCATAAAAGCACTTCACCCCCTCACTCACGATGGTTTAATCAAAATCGAGAAAAACAATATAAAAATCCCCCCCCAACACCTCTTCCTCTCCGACTTTATCATCGTAAAAGTTTTCGAGCAATTAGATGTTAATTCATTTGCCCTCTAATCACTTGCCCCCATTCCTTCTCTCATTGCACCATCTTGAGGTGTAAGGCACGCCCTCACTCGTCAAAACGCTATAACTCGCAGTTATATAACCCATTACAGCCCTTTTCGTCATTTTCACTTGCCTTACACGTCATTGGGTCAGATTATTATATCCCCATCAGAAGTGCCTGTAGAGCCGGTCTGATATTTCTTCCTCTTGAGGTGTAAGGCACGCCCTCTCTCGTCAAAACGCTATAACATGCTGTCCTATAACCTATTACAGCCCTTTTCGTCATTTTCACTTGCCTTACACGTCAAGCGGGGGAATAATCATACCCCCCTCCCAGCTCACCTTATCGGCTATTCCTTCCCTCCCCCTGACTTGTCGAGTTCCCGAAATCATAACTGCCTCATTCAGCATCCCCATCTCCCAGAGAAATGCCTCTCCCCCCCTGACTTGTCGAGATGGAATTTTCATAACTCTCTGGTTTGGTGGTTTGACTGATTTTAATTTCTCGACAAGTCACAGGGGAGTGGGTACTGAATAAGCCCTATTCCACATACTTCGTTATTAGTCTTGTGTAGGTTTGCAGGGAATCCACGATACAAGCATTCTAAGTGCATACCTCCTCATGAAATCCTCCGAGACATTTTATTACCGACAAAGTTCCAGAGGTTGTATTCTGCCATCGGGGAGGTGTGACCTACCGTTTTATCGACACATACCTGTAACATTCTGTTATACAGATACTTGTTGGTGAAATTCTGAAACCCTTAAGGTCACACCTCACCCCTAAATAGGCTGAAAACTCACTTTTACCCTATAGGTGTGACCTAAGTCAAAAACCAATAAAGCCAGTAACACCCAGAGTGACAGCATGTTGCTACGAGGTCTGTTGGAATAGTTAGGTCACACCTCCCCTTCACCTCTATACGTGTAATATAAGTAGAGGAAAAGGGTTATATGTAGGGAGAAATTTTGGTCACATGGCTTTCCGCAACCGCTCAAAACACAACAAGCAGATAATAAGAAGTTTAATGGTTTTACGTTATGCGGAAATGGAAATGCGAAGATTTTCTCTATTCTCTATCCGGAAATTGGCCCATCTTTTAATAAGAGATAGACCCGTTTTTCATTAGAGGTTAAATGCGAAGGTGATAAGGTCTCAGACGATAATAACTTTTTGCCTTTCAATGGGCAAAAGTTATTTACCGTCTGAGGGGTGGGTTGTATTTAATGAAAGTGGGAGATAAGATTGCGGGGATTGCGGAACAAGTCCGCAACGCAATGACATTAGACCTGATAATCAAGCAGACACATTGCCGTTACTCAAAATGGTGAGGCAGGTTACAGAGCATGTGCCCTGGAGAGGGCTGTAGAGGGTGGTGCTTGAAACCTGGGTAGCTGTTTGGGGCAGAGTGAAGAAATCGATTACCCAGGTTACAGAGAGGTGGCTCTGTAGGTGGCTGTGGAGTGGGTGGCTTGTATCCTGACGCAGGGATTTGGGGAATATGGTGGAAATGGTGAGGCAGGTTACAGAGAGGTGGCCTTGGAAGTGGCTATAGAGGGTGGTGCTTGAAACCTGACGCAGGAAAATTAACCTGGCACTTTGCGATGAGGAAAGAGCTGTATTCTCTATTCAGAATGTGGGTCATAGTTCTAATTAGAAAATGGGGCATTGAAAAGGATTTTCCATATTGCGATATTTTTTGGAACGACATTTTTCGCAAGGATAGATTTAACTATTCAAATATTCACCTCGAGTTATAGACAACTTACTGTGGGGAGGAAGCCGTTACCTCTTAGGCAGGCCACGATGGCGATGGTAGCGAAGCCAAGACATACTACAGTGGCGAATATATAGGCTATGACCTTTAAGCGTTTAATCCAAATTTTATTATTAAACCCTACTGTCTGGAATGCACTCCAAAAACCATGTGTAAGGTGAAACCATAATGCTCCAAACCAAACAAGATAGAGAGCGGTTATCCAATAGTTACTAAAAGTAGCGTATAAAAGAAGGTTCGGGTCCTCTTGAGGAAGTCCCATGAAATCTTTTAACTGCATCTTAGCCCAAAAATGAAGGAGATGTAGCCCGAGTGTGCCAAGTACGATAAGACCAAGGACAAACATGTTTTTTGAAGCCCATGAACTTGCTTTACCCTTATTAGAGACAGCGTATCTATCACTACCTCTGGCTATTAGATTGGTAAGAGTAAGGTATCCGGCATAAAAAATATGGATGGCAAATCCGAGTGCCAAAACGGGAACGATAATCGTTACGATGGGGAGAGCCATAAAATCACATCCTACTTGAAAAGCGTTCTCACTAATAAGGGAGAGCGAATTTACAGTGAGATGAACTAATAAAAAGAGTATTAAAAATAGTCCGGAAATACTCATTATTAATTTTTTGCCGATGGAGGATGTAAAAATATTTGCCATATTGTTTGATTTATAAATTGCAGTGCAAAGATAACTTCTTGCTTGTAAATTTCAAATCTTTAGTTAATTTTGTTACTTATAAAATTATAAAACGATGAATTATAGAAGAGTATTGCTAAAACTAAGCGGAGAAAGCCTCGGCGGTAATGAGGGAAAAGGGTTAAATGAGCAGATTTTGAACATTTATGCGGAAGAGATTGCCTCTGTCGCCAAGCAAGGGGTTCAGGTAGCAATAGTTATCGGAGGTGGAAATATTTTCCGTGGACTCTCCGGAGTGGGGAAGGGGTTTGATAGAGTTAAAGGGGATCAGATGGGGATGCTTGCCACTGTAATAAACAGTATCGCTTTATCTATGGCAATAAAATCGGCCGGAGTGGAGGCAGAGGTCTTTACCTCTACCCCGATGAGACCTATTGCAAGATATTTTGTAAGAGATGAGGCTGTGGAACTATTGGAGAGGGGTGGTGTGGCTTTAATAGCAGGTGGAACAGGTAACCCTTTCTTTACCACTGACTCTGCCTCTGCACTCAGGGCTTGTGAACTTAGAGCCGATGCTCTTTTAAAAGGGACAAGAGTTGATGGTATCTATACTGCTGACCCTGAAAAAGACCCCAAGGCTGTAAAATACGAGACTCTAACCTATGAAAAGGCTCTTGCCGATAATTTAAAGATTATGGACTCCACTGCTTTTGCATTATGCAAAGAGAATAAAATGCCTTTGGTGGTATTTGATATGAACAAGCAGGGTAATCTGACAAGACTTCTTCGTGGGGAAAAAATCGGGACAACTGTTACTGAATAATTAAAAAACAATGATATGATAGAGAAATCAAAAGAAATAATCGCTTCTGCAAAGCAGAAAATGAACGATGCTGTACAGTATCTTGAAGAAGACTTAAAAACTTACAGGGCGGGGAAGGCAAATCCATCTGTCTTTAATAATGTAATGGTTAATTACTATGGCTCTTTAACCCCACTCCCACAGGTAGCAAGTGTTACTGTGCCGGATGCTAAAACTATGCTTATTACCCCTTGGGAGAAGAGTATGATTCCCCTTATCGAAAAGGCTATTCTCGATGCTAATATCGGTTATACCCCTCAAAACAATGGGGAACAGATTCGTATAAATGTTCCCGCTCTTACCGAGGAGAGACGCCGTGAGCTTGTGAAAAAAGCAAAAGTAGCTGGTGAGAATGCTAAAATTTCTATCAGGAATGCCCGTAGGGATGGTATCGAGGCTTTGAAAAAGGCTCAGAAAGAGGGACTTCCCGAGGATGTTCAGAAAGATTCGGAAAATGTAATACAGAAAGAGGTTGACGCTTTTAATAAGAAAGTGGACGAGATTCTCATTGTAAAAGAGAAGGAAATTCTCACTGTATAAATGTTCAATGATATTATCCCAATAGAGAAATGGGGTCTTTTCCCTTCAGGGAAGAGACCTATTGTCATTTCAGGACCTTGCGCAGCGGAGAATGAGGAGATGGTTCTGGAGGTTGCTTCGCAACTTAACAAGATGGGGGTAACTCTTTTCAGGGCAGGAATTTGGAAACCACGCACCCACCCTCAGACCTTTGAAGGGGTAGGAGAGATGGGATTTGAGTGGCTTCAAAGGGTGCAGAAGGAGTTTGGGATGAAGGTGGCCACCGAGGTGGCAAGTGCGAAGCATATTGATATTGCACTAAAATCAGGAGTGGACCTCTTATGGATAGGGGCAAGAACCACTGCAAACCCCTTTTTGGTGCAGGAACTTGCCGAGGCCCTGGAAGGGGTAGATATCCCTTTATTGGTAAAAAATCCAATTAATCCGGAGGCAGAACTCTGGATAGGTGCCATGGAACGCTTCTATCTTTCAGGGATACGGAAGTTGGGGGCAGTGCACCGAGGGTTCTCTTATTATAGAAAGTTAAGATATAGATACTTCCCTTATTGGCAAATCCCCATTGATATAAAAAACAAATATCCTCAGATACCGATGTTCTGCGACCCAAGCCATATAGCAGGGGATTCGAAATATATAGAGGAGCTCTCCCGACAGGCGATGGATTTGGGGTTTGAGGGACTTATGATAGAGACTCATAATAATCCGACTTCAGCCCTTAGCGATGCTGCCCAGCAGATAACCCCGGAGGAGTTATCCACCCTTCTCACAAATCTCGAACTCCGCAGTGACTCATACCCTTCCGCTCAAACAGGCGAGCTAATCGAGGAGTTGCGCTCTAAGATAGACCATATAGATGGGGAGCTTATAAAGCTTCTTGCTTCGAGAATGGAGGTGGTCGAAAAGATAGGGGCATTAAAACAGAATACTAATATGACCATCCTTCAGTCCGAGAGATGGAGAATGGTTTTGGAACATGCCCTTAAACTCGCCGAGGAGAAAGGACTCGATGAGATGTATGTGGAGCGTATCTTCTGGATAATTCATAATGCCTCTATAGAGAAGCAGATGAAGCCCTAAAAGAGATAACCTGTATTTATATAAAGAGAACCATTACCATCCTGATTGTTCAACGGGAGACCATATTCTACCGCCACAATAAAATTCTCATTCATTATAAATCTTAAGCCTCCCCCTACAGAGAGGTGCATCTTATCTTTACCCGATGCAGAAAGAAAAGGTTTAGCCTTATCTATGTAAGCTGCATAAGAGGGGTAATTGACAGGGGTTCCTTTAAAACTCATATCATAAGGTTGAAGGGTGATTGCCCCGTCGTGGAAAGCACTGAGTCCGAGGGCTATGTTTTGCTTAAAGAGACTAAAATTAACAAATCTCCAGCGAAGCTCCACATTATAAAACCCAACTCCGAGAGCCTGTATTCTCCCTCTCATAAGTCCTCTGGTGGTTCTATACCCTCCGATTCCATCTTTATCATACCCCTCTCCCATTACCGTCATATATGAAAGCATATACCATGGAGCCGTTTTGCCTATAGTCCCCTGATAGTTAAGTCTATATGCGAATGTAAGGATATTGTTTTTGATTAAAGGAAGGTATTGACGGAAAGTAAGAGAGTATCTGTAATATGGGGAGGATGTCCCTAAGAATTTAGGGGCGGCTATCAGATGCCCTTCTGCCCAGATCCCTTTAGAGGGTGCCCCCTCCTTATCCCTTGTGTCATACATAAGTCCTGCTAAAAGGGCAGAGACATTGCCCCCCTCTGCTTCATTCGCAGGTAGAATACCCCATAACTTATAGTAGTCATAAAGAGTAGGTTCAGTAAACTGTTTTGCTGCCTCCTTGTTCTTATTGATTTTGTCGTAATCTATGGTGGTCTTGTTTACATAACTAAAATGATACCCTGCCTCCCAATAGAGATTTGGGATAATTTGACCGGTGAAATCAGCTTTAAAGAAGAGGTTTTTATAATTTACCCTATAGAAAGGGGTGTAAAAACTTTTAGTGGGGTCCTCTTTCCCTTGCTTAACTCTTTCAGAGTCGTAATAGGAGTTATAACCATTAAATCCATAGAAATCCATTGCGTTATCATTAGTGTAACTTATGGCAGATGAAAATCTAACATTCGGGATTAGATGTTTAGCATCGTAGCTAATGGTGTAAACCTGAGACCCTTTTGTGTAGAAAGAGGTCTCGAAATAGAATTTTTGGTTATAATTCGGGTAGTTCTCCCCTTTGCCGAAGTCGTAGAGATTCAGGAGTGCTCCGTACTGAAAACCTTTGTCTGCATCAAATGCCACAATAGGGAGAGGTCCGAAACTCCACCCTTTTTTAACTATTTCACTCTTTTTATCTTGAGCTGAAAGTGTGCTAACAGCGAGAAGGGTAGCGATAATAATAAAAGTTCGTTTCATATTTTTAAATTTTGATGGTTTCGATATAAAGGTCTCTAACCTCTTTAATCTTCTTTCTCAAAGGTCTATTGAATGAATACCTGAGGTCGGAGATAATAAGTCTTAAGAGTCTAAAAGCATCTTGAGCAATAATATTTGCCGGCATTATAGCTGCTATGGTGATAATGGCTATCTCCCAAGGGAGATTACAGAAGGCTATTATTGTATAAATAAGGAAAAGAATGGGCCAAATCACAAGTTTCAATACAAATCTCACAGAGTTAAAAAAGGCTCTATCTTTCATCTTCTTAAAAAGCACTCTCGCTATTATGGAGATAGGGGAGACTAATAGAGAACAAGAAAGGATATATGGGAGAGCGATTATAAGTACTAAATATTTCAAAAGTCTGTTCCAGAAAGGGTATTCCACTACGATAGTAGCAAGAGATATGTTTGATTTCTTCCTTAACTCTCTTACTTGAGCTGTTTTACTTAATAACTCTTCGGCTTTTTCAGGATTATTTTTTATAAACGCCACACTATCTGCTACTGTTTTTTTATTAGAGAGGAATCGGGTCATAAGTGAGTTCTTCTTACTATTATAGTGAGTCTCTCTAAATTTTTTAACCTGTTGATTTATAACGATAGAACAGAGTTCATAAATGTCATCATAATGTTCATCATCGGGGATATATAAAATTACCTCCTTTATCCTCTCTGTAAGGTCATCCTTTAACAGATTCATCAACTCTGCTGTTGAGAGGTCAGGGTGCGATTTTATATATTTTCCAATATTAATGGGGTCACCTATTTGAACTAAAACAGTGGAGCGGAAACGGTAAAAATTACCATACTCTATTCCGCAAGGGATAATGTAAATAGGGGTTTTATCGCCAAATTTTTCATAAGCCTGAAAAGCTATTCTAAAGATCCCTTTTGACAAAGGAAGGAGTGAGTGCTGAGGTCTGTGTCGCCCTTCAGGGAGGATGCAGAAAGGGACTTTATCTTCAAGAACATCAATAGATTTTTCAATAATTTCATTGTTTTTCTTAACCTCCTCCATACCATCTCTAATTCTCATTATAGGTAGCATCTTTAAGAAATATAAGATTTTGGCTATTTTGGGATTCTTGAAGATATCTGCTCTTGCGACGAAAACTTTTGGTTTCTCATCCATGCTTAAAACCACCAACGCATCCATCAGGGTATTTGTATGGTTGGGGGCATAGATAATAGCTGCATCATTTGGCACTTTTTCTAATCCCACATAATCTATTTTCCTATATGCTTGGAATATAGAGTTATCTACATAATACCTCAGAAAATTATATAATCTGTTAGGCTTTTGAATGTTTGAAATAGTTTTTTCCTCCATATAATTTAATTAAGAGCAGGTGTGGGGCGTCTTCTCCAGATACTTGAAATGGTCAATCCGGAAATAATATGCCAAACTCCCCACCATGCTGTTATAAAGAGCATTCCCCCATAGTGACCATGCCATATTTCGGGGGGAAAGATAGCAGGATTAAAGAGCAATACTAACCCTAAGCCGGAGTTCTGAATCCCTACTTCTATGGTTAAAGAGCGCCTGTCGATATTGGGAACTTTGAAAAGGGTTCCACCTAAATACCCGGTTCCTAACGCACTTGCATTATGAAGGAGAACGATAAAGAATACAAATATTATATAGTTTACGAAGAGTGTAAAATTCTGGGAGAAAGCCATTACCACCATACCGATAAAAAATACTAAAGAAACTATCTGGAAAGGTTTTTTAATCTTATCGGCAGTCTTAGGGAAATAGTGAGAAAAGAGCATCCCTAAAACAATAGGAATTCCAAGGAGTATTAGCACTTGTTGGAACATCGGAAAAAAAGGAATTTCCAAAGTGGGAACTTCTCCTGCAATACTTACGGTACGGTAGTAAAGATTTCCCCAAAAGAAAAAGTTAAAAGGGGTCATTATGGTGGCAAAACTGGTTGTAATAGCTGTCATACTTACCGATAATTCCACATTCCCTTTTGCATAAGAGGACATAAAGTTAGAGATATTTCCTCCGGGACAAGATGCCACAAGTATCATCCCAAGTGCAATCATCGGGGTAATCCAATTATTCAACAGCAGTACTAATAGGAAGGTAATAGCAGGGAGTCCAAACCATTGAAGGCAGAGTCCGACTATTACGGATTTTGGTTTTTTAAAGACATTCTTAAACATCTCCAACTTTATTCCAAGTGCCACTCCAAACATAATTAGGGCAAGAATTATGTTTACTGCTGTCATTCCGCCGCTACCAAAGTTTATGGTAAGTGCGTTTAGTCCTTCTAACTGTTCTTTCATAGGTTTTGTTTTATTATTTATTCTCTAATGGCTTTAATGCCCGGTAGTTCTATCCCTTCCAAATACTCCAACATGGCACCACCACCTGTAGAGACATAACTCACTTGGTCTGCATAACCCATTTGAGTTACTGCTGCCACAGAGTCACCTCCTCCAACAAGTGTGAAAGCCCCTTTTTTGGTTGCTTCTACAAGAATTTTGGCGACAGCATTTGTCCCATTTGCGAAATTGGGCATTTCAAATACTCCCACAGGACCATTCCAAAGGATAGTTTTAGAAGCGAGGAGGACCTCTCTCCAAACTTCAATAGCTTTAGGACCTGCATCCATTCCCATCCACCCATCAGGGATTTTATTTGAGGGGACAATTTGTGTATTTGCCTCATTGTCAAAGGCATCTGAAACAACAACTTCCCTTGTAAGAAATAGTTTAACTCCCTTCTCCTCAGCCATTTTTATTATTCGTAAGGCTGTTTCAAACTGCTCTTCCTCGCAGAGAGAGTCTCCAATGGTTCCACCCTCTGCTTTTTTAAATGTATAGACCATTCCACCACCGATAATCATATTGTCAACAAGGTCAAGTAGGTGTTCTATAATCCCGATTTTGGATGAGACCTTAGCTCCACCAAGGATAGCAGTAAGAGGGCGCTTAGGGTTACCTAAAACATTATCAATGGCTTTTATCTCCCCCTCCATAACATAACCGAACATCTTATCATTAGGGAAATACTTGGCAATTAGTGCTGTAGAGGCGTGTGCGCGGTGAGCTGTCCCGAAGGCATCATTAATATAGCAATCTGCATAAGAGGCAAGTTTCTTGGTGAACTCTTTTTGTCTCTCTTTTACAGCAGCTTTTGCAGCTTTCTTAACCTCTTCAGTGGCATCTTCTGCAAGGTCGCGTGGTTTCCCCTCCTCCTCTTCGTAGAAACGGAGGTTTTCTAACAATAGAACATCTCCCGGTTTTAGAGCCGCTGCCTGCTCATCAGCTTTTTGGCAATCGGGAGCAAACTGAACTTTCGTTCCAAGTAACTCCTCGATTCTTCCAATGATATGTTTTAGAGAGTATTTATTGGTAACTCCTTTTGGACGTCCAAGGTGCGACATAATGATTAAAGAGCCTCCTCCACTTAGAACTTTTTTAAGTGTGGGGATAGCTGCACGAATACGAGTGTCATCTGTAATCTCAAAAGTGTCGTTTAGTGGAACATTAAAGTCAACGCGTATAATAACTTTTTTGCCCTTAAAATGGTAAGTGTCTATTGTTTGCATTTTATTTTAGTTTTAATTGGTTCATATTACATCTGACAAAAGTACTAAAAAATATAGTTTTTTATCTATCTTTGAAGCCGAATTATAAAAATATGCTTTTTCTCTCCCCTTCATCTCTTTGGAAAGATTATGAGTTAATCGATTCCGGTGATTTCGAGAAACTCGAAAGGTTCGGTCCGTATGTAATAGAAAGACCTGAGCCTAAGGCTTTATGGAACAAATATCTCTCTGAAAAAGAGTGGGAGCGTCTGGCAAATACCAAGTTTACTAATGGTGCCGGTTTTGGTAAAATGGGGAAGGAGGAGAGTGGTTCTTGGTCAATGAATAAAAAGATGCCGGAACAATGGGTAATCACCTATCGTGGAGAGGTTCCTGCCTCCGAACTCTCGTTTCGTCTTCGTTTAGGTCTTACCTCTTTTAAGCATGTAGGGGTTTTTCCGGAACAATCCCCGAATTGGGACTATATCTATAAACAAGTGCAGGCTCTAAAATCCACCGCAGCATCCCCTTTGGAGCGTCCTAAGGTATTGAACCTCTTTGCTTATACCGGAGCTGCTTCTCTTGCTGCCGCTGCAGCAGGTGCTGAGGTAACGCACCTTGATTCTGTAAAACAAGTGGTAACTTGGGCGAGAGCCAATATGGAACTTAGCTCTTTGGATGGAGTTCGCTGGGTGGTGGAAGATGCTCTTAAATTTGTTTTGAGAGAGGCTCGTAGAGGGAATAAATACAATGGTATAATTCTTGATCCCCCTGCTTACGGACATGGACCTGACG
>CAZXOP010000005.1:16302-40666 GCA_964642235.1 uncultured Muribaculaceae bacterium | reverse complement strand
GAGGTACCAAGCAGATTCGAACTGCTGTACACGGTTTTGCAGACCGCTGCCTAACCTCTCGGCCATGGTACCAAAAATGGAGTGCAAAGATAGCATTAATTTATGATTTTACAAATCCTCTCGCAAAGAAGATTCAGGTAATACGAGTCAATTTCGTCAAAAGAATTTAACTCACAGCTATCTATATCGAGTAGCGCTATAAATTCTCCCCCTTTCATAAGCGGAACTACTATCTCGGAACGACTAAGCGAACTGCAAGCAATATGACCTGGAAATTCATCAACATCGGGAACTATAATAGTCCTCTTCTCTTTCCAAGATGTCCCACAGACACCACGTCCAAATGGGATATTTGAACAAGCTATAGGACCTTGAAAAGGACCAAGATATAACTCTTCTCCCTCAACAATATAAAACCCGACCCAGTGAAAATCAAATGCTGTTTTTAATGCTGCAGACACATTAGCAAGAATCGAAATAAAGTGATAATCTTCTGTTATCATCAAATCGAGTTGCGGTAAGAGTTCCTTATAAATCTCTTCTTTAACAGTAGCAGTGATATTGAGTTGTTCCATAACTAATCGACATAAATGAGGAGACCTTTTAGATATTCCCCCTCGGGGTGATAAATATTTACCGGATGGTCAGCAGGTTGTGTAAGAATTTCGAGTATAGATACATTCCTCCCTGTTTGAGCAGCAGCAGAGAAAACTGAAAGAGCAAAAGCCTCCCTGCTCACCACTTGAGAGCAACTGAAAGTAAAGACCAAGCCTCCCGAAGAGACTTTCTCTATAGCATTGGCGTTCAATCTCCTATAAGCCCTTAGAGCATTATCTAACGCTCCACGATGTTTAGCAAAAGCAGGTGGATCCACCACTATAAGATCAAACTCCCCTTTGGGTATATTCTTGAGATAATCTATTGCATCTCCACATACAGATTCGTGGGAAGATGTGGAAAAGTCATTCAGGGAGAGATTCTTTTCTAAAATATTTATAGCCGGCTGAGAAGAATCGACCGATAAGACTCTTTTAGCACCACCGCTAAGGGCATAAAGAGAAAAACCTCCGGTATAACAAAACAAATTTAAAACATTCTTTCCGGAAGAATATCTCTCCACGAGAGCCCTATTGCTTCGTTGGTCAAGGAAAAAACCTGTCTTTTGCCCCCCAATCAGGTCAACCAAAAACTTCTTACCATTCTCTAATACCACTACCGGTTCAGAGGGGTTAAATTCGGAAGAAGAATAAAGGAATCCATCCCTTAACTCTAACCCTGCTTTAAATGGGGCAGTCCCCTCGCTTTTATTATAGACTGCTTGTAAATTAGGTCCATAAGCAGTGACTAATGCCTCCGTTATAGATGGCAATGAAAGATACATCCCTGCTGAATGAGCTTGAATCACAGCCACATGACCATATATATCGACCACGAGTCCCGGGAGCAAATCCCCTTCTCCGTGAATTAACCTATATGCATCTGTTTTAGGAGCCGGTAGTAAAAGTGCCTCTCTCATCCTTTTTGCTCGTGAAACCCTATCCAGCCAGAACCCCTCTCCAAAACCGATTAGAGAAGATCCAGAAGAGGACTCCTCAATAGGGATAAAATTACGATCAAAGGCTAAAATCCTAACAGTTATAGACCCTACCTGGTAATGTCCAAATGCAAGAAACTCTCCTTTATCTGAGAGTACCTCGACCACATCACCTTCAAGAGGCGACCCCTCTATCTTTCTAATAGCACCGGAAAAGACCCAAGGATGAAAACGCTTTAATGAATCCTCTCTCCCTTTCTTTAAATATATTTTAGTTAACAGGTGCATCTTCGGAATTAAGTTTAAGATACATCTGTAAACAAACCCAGGCATCGGTAGCAGCGTACTTTAGCTGTGCCCCGGAGAGTTGGGGAGCCTCCCAATTAGACAACTGTTGTGCCTTTGATATCTTCAGTCCCAAAATTATGGCAGCCATTTTTTTAACACTCTTCTCTTTTATACCGAACTTTTCTGCCATCTTCTGTAAATCTACAAATCCACGCGGTTGAAATTTACGATACCCTTGTAACCCTTTAAGGTCATCATGAACTGCAGCCCCTACCTTAATTTTC
This sequence comes from uncultured Muribaculaceae bacterium, assembly GCA_964642235.1. GTDB lineage: Bacteria > Bacteroidota > Bacteroidia > Bacteroidales > UBA932 > CAYSND01. Next base: position 38,560 of record CAZXOP010000005.1, on the reverse strand, counting down.
GTCGGATCAGAGAGAATTTTAGCAAGTGGATAAGGTAGTCCTAAAGAGTGAAGCCTAAATAAATAAGCCTTATCCTCACCACAAAGCTGTAGCAGGGACATCTTATTTCTTGGTGCGGAGGCCAAAAAGGAGGGTCTCGTTTCAGTATCAAAGCCTATAACTGACTGTGTTTCGAGATATTCAATCGCTTCGGCATACTCCTCATCCAACTCTTTCACGACCTCTATCGGTCCGTTAAAAGCTGCCGTTTCAAGCAATTCTATCTCCTCTACAGATATACTTTCAGGATAAATCATACAATCATCATTTTTTAATAAGCACATAAGATTCCGGTGAGAAAGGGACTATCTTAGTGGTTAGATTTTCACTTCCTACCTCTCTTCCATATTTAAATTTATCGGACAAATTTCCAAACTCATCCATCTGCTCTAACGAAAGACCATGAATGGGAACTGAGATAAAAGAGGTTACAACACTCCTTTCAAGTCGCATTGAGAGTTCGTCCGACTCCCTTAAGATTCTATAACACTCCCTTGTGGTACTTGTAACAGGATCGTAAAAGGTGAAATTTTCGTCTATTATATTTTTATAAATATATACTCCCTCTTTTTTAAAGTTGAGCAGATCATTTATCACCATTTTGAGAGAATCAGCAATGTGAGAAAAGATAGGGGAACCTAAAATCACCCCTTTCAAAGGGTTCTTATTTCCATCCATTCTATGTTTTTCTATAAGAGAAATCAGATGATAACGAGCAAAATCTGAAGGGGATTGATCAAACTTAAACCCTAAACTATCCCCCTTCTCGAAATCCTCAACAGTTTCGGAATAGAGTCGAATCTTTCCTTTAAACCCTTTAGAAACAGATAAGTCTGAAATAACTCTCTCATAATCACCAGAGAAGGTAACAGTCGGCGTGGCAAGCAGCCCAATAAATGACTCTTTTGCAGAGTCAAGAGATGCAAGCATATCTGAAACACCACAGTTTATAAGACTTATGACCTTAACTCCTGTTTCACTCTTTTGGAGCAATATTTCAATATCTTTTAATGCAGTTACCGAAGCAGAGGAGGAGGCTACTACTAATATTTTTGAGTGTTCCTTAACCCCAGTCGGTTTTTGGTCATAGACAATATTAAAATAATGGTCACGAAGAAGAAAGAGGGCATCTCTGACAACAAGTTCCCTTAGATAATCTGCTTTCCCCTTCTCAACATAGTTTGAATAGGGAGCATTTGCATTATCAGAGAGGAAAATATAGTTCTCCCCTGCAAAATCAGGAATACCATCTCCTGTTAGTTTACCTGTGATATTATCATATTGGTCTGAATGGAGGAACATTTTTACCACTTGAATTCCATCAGGTGTATCATCGATAATACCGATGGGGAGCAGCGATTTTTCCTTTGGAAAGGAGTCAAAATCAGCATAATAAATAGAGGTTGAATCTGACAATGCTTTCTTAGAGATCGGAATCAATTCCTGCTCCTTACTCTTACTCCCACAAGAGACCATGTGGAGAGAAGAGAGAAGCAGTAGTGATAGATATATTAAGTTCGATTTCATATCGTTTTTTTTATCTGTAAATAAAAGTTCCATACTCACTCCGTATAACCACCTCTTTATAATCAGCCTCCTCGACTCTTCCAATTATAGCAGCATCTACTCCAAAAGAAGAGGAGATCGCAACTATCTTTTCAGCTACCTCACGCGAAGTATAAATCTCCATTCTATGCCCCATATTAAAGACTTTATACATCTCCTCCCAAGAGGTACCCGACTCCGCCTGAATAACTCTAAAGAGGGGTGGAACAGGAAGGAGGGAATCCTTAATGATACGAAGATTCTCCACGAAGTGCAATACCTTAGTCTGAGCCCCTCCGGAACAATGTACCATTCCATGAATTTCACTGCGGTGGGCAGAAAGCACCTCCTTTATAATCGGTGCATAGGTTCTTGTCGGGGACAATACAAGTTTCCCGTAAGTAAGACCTGTCTCAGGTTCAATATCGGTAAGTTTTTTGCTTCCGGAATAGAGGAGTTCAGAAGGAACCATTGGGTCGTAGCTTTGAGGATAACGCTCCGCAATATATTTGGAAAAAACATCGTGCCGTGCAGAGGTTAAACCATTGCTCCCCATTCCAGAATTGTACTCCTCTTCGTAGGAGGCTTTCCCATAAGAGGCAAGTCCCACAATATAGTCCCCGGCAGAGATATTGGCATTGTCTATAACATCAGAACGTTTGAGTCTTGCACAGACTGTGCTATCTACTATTACCGTACGTACCAGATCACCCACATCGGCAGTCTCACCTCCGGTAAGAGTTATGGAGATACCATAGCGGGACATCTTCTCCACAAACTCCGAAGATCCTGAAATCAATGCTGAAATAACCTCAGCAGGGATAAGATTTTTATTCCTCCCTATAGTAGAAGAGAGGAGAATATCATCGGTAACCCCTACACAGAGGAGGTCGTCACTATTCATAACAATAGCATCTTGAGATATACCACCCCAGACACTCATATCGCCTGTCTCACTCCAATAGATATATGCCAATGAAGACTTGGTACCTGCACCATCCGCATGCATAACCAAACAGTAGTCAGGATCTCCTGAAAGAAGGTCAGGAATAATCTTACAGAAAGCCTTGGGATATAACCCTTTATCGAGACTTTTTATGGCACGATGGACATCTTCCTTTGAGGAAGAGACCCCTCTTCTTAAATAATGGTCATTCGTCATACACACATTTTTATCTACTGAACAGCAGCTCTCTATACTTGGGGAGTGGCCACAACTCATCATCCACCACCATCTCGAGTTTATCGGCTTTATCCCTTATCTTCTCCATATATGGAAGAACTCTTTGGGTATAAGCATCTGCTTTATCAATAAAATTATCTATAGTATTCACCTCTTTTCTCTCCTGAATCATATCGTGAACATTCATTCTCAGGTCATTTATATAAGAGGAGATCTTTTCTATCATTTTTATCTGTTGAGAACACATCTCATTACAGATCTCAGCGCCAAAGATATCCTTTATTCCTCGAACATTCTCTATCATGGTATTTTGGAACTTAATGGCTGTAGGAATAATATGATTAATTATCAAGTCCCCTAACACCCTAGCCTCTATCTGTAATTTCTTGGTATATAATTCGTTAACCACCTCATAACGTGCCTCTGCCTCCCTCTGGCTCAAAACCCCCTCCTCTTCAAAAAGTTCTAAATTTTTCTTAGCAACAAATGCTTTATAAGCATCCGGAACTGTACTGAAAACCTTAAGCCCCCTCTTAGTTGCCTCCTCTTTCCACTCCTCACTATATCCATTCCCCTCAAAACGAATCTTTTTAGACTCTACTATAAACTCTCTGATGGTTTTCAATATAGCCTCTTCTTTAGAATCCCCTTTTGATATTAATGAGTCAACATTTCCCCTAAACCTTCTAAGCTGTTGAGCCACTGCAGTGTTTAAGACATACATGGCAGATGCCACGTTAACAGAGGAACCAACTGCCCTAAATTCAAATCTATTACCGGTAAAAGCAAATGGGGAAGTGCGGTTTCTATCTGTGTTATCTGGAAGGATTTCAGGAATCTTATTTACCACACTAAACCTGTTTTGGGTATTTTTAGTAATATCTATATCCTGCATAGACTCAATAGAGTTCAGCAAGTTATCAAGCGTACTCCCAATAAAGACTGACATAATAGCCGGAGGAGCCTCATTACCACCAAGTCTGTAAGAGTTATTGAGCGATGCAATAGATGCAAGTAGCAGGTCATTGTACTCGCATACTGCTCTGATGACAGAGGTAAAAATAGATAAAAACTGCAAATTGGTTCCGGGAGTGCTCCCCGGTGAGAGGAGATTTACTCCGGTATCTGTGACTATAGACCAATTACAATGCTTTCCGGAACCATTCACCCCCATAAAAGGTTTCTCATGAAAAAGCACCTTTAGGTGGTGACTTTTAGCTACCTTTTTCATAAGAATCATGAGTCTCAAATTATGATCTACTGCAAGATTTGCTTCGCAATAAAAAGGGGCACATTCGTACTGGTTGGGGGCAACTTCGTTATGCCTCGCTTTTAACTGGATACCTAGTTTATAAGATTCTGTTTCAAAATCCTTCATGAAAGCCATTATACGGCTCGGAATAGCTCCAAAATAGTGGTCCTCAAGCTGTTGATCCTTAGCTGCAGTATGCCCTATCAAAGTTCTGTTGCAAATTTGAAGATCCGGTCTTGCTCTAAAGAGTGCATCGTCCACAAGGAAATACTCCTGTTCCACACCAAGCATCACATTAACCTTTTTAACATTTTCATCAAAAAGGGAGGTAATTCCAATCACAGCCCTATCTAAAGTCTGAAGAGACTTTAAGTGGGGAATTTTCATATCGAGTGCCTCCCCCATATATGAAACAAACACAGTGGGAATACAGAGAGTCTGGTCAATAATAAAAGCAGGGGAAGAGGGGTCCCATGCTGTATATCCTCTTGCCTCAAAGGTATTTCTTAATCCTCCGTTAGGAAAGCTTGACGCATCAGGTTCCTGCTGCACCAAATTATCACCTTTGAAGTTTTCAAATGCCTTCCCATCCGGGGTAAAATCGACAAAAGCCTCATGTTTCTCAGCAGTTGACTCTGTAAGGGGGTGAAACCAATGAGTGTAATGGGTAGCACCCATCTCGATTGCCCATGTCTTCATCCCGGTGGCTATATCATTAGCGTAACTTCTATCTATCTGAATACCATCATTTATGGAGGCAAGTACCGCATTGTAAGCACCTTCTGAAAGATAGGCCTGCATTTTTACTAAATCAAAAACATTCTGAGCAAAAAATTCAGATATTGGTCTCTCTTCTAAATAAAATCTCTTCGCTTTATGAGTGGCAAACTCATCTAAAGCTCCTCTACGAAATGTGCTCATTACGGTGTTTATTCTTTGAAATGCAAATTTAGTTTATTTTTCTTTTATGTAAATAAAATTAAAGTAATAACTTTGTAGAATATATAAAGAATAACCATTAATACAATCTTTAATTTATGTTAACTATTTCGAAGAAGGGTGACTCAATGCCCGCCTCCCCTATTAGAAAACTTGTTCCTTTTGCAGATGCTGCTAAAAAGAGAGGAGTTAAAGTTTTTCATCTAAATATCGGACAGCCCGATATTGTATCTCCCAATGAAGCTCTTGATGCAGTAAAAGAGAACAAATTGAAATTAGTTGAATACCCTCACTCTGCAGGAGTAGAATCCTTTAGAAAAGGTCTTGCAAAGTATTACCAAAATCTCGGAATAGATGTTGATTATAATGAGATTAACATCACCACAGGAGGAAGCGAAGCTCTTCAAATAGCTCTTGCTGTCACATGTAATCCGGAAGATGAGGTAATCGTAATGGAACCTTTTTACACCAATTACAACTCCTTTGCCCTTATGAACGATGTAAAACTCGTTCCCATTACCACCTCTATTGATGATGGCTTTGCCCTCCCCCCCATCGAGGAGTTTGAAAAGAGGATAACCCCGAAAACAAAAGGGATAATTCTATGCAACCCCGGTAATCCAACTGGAGTTCTCTATCCCAAAGAGTCAATTATAAAACTTGGCGAGATTGCTAAAAAACATGGATTATATATCTATTCAGATGAAGTTTATCGTGAATTCTGCTATACAGATGAGCCACACTTCTCCTGTATGATGCTCAAGGGACTTGAGGAGAATGTTATTCTTGTGGACTCTGTTTCCAAGAGATACTCTCTCTGCGGTGTGAGAATCGGAGCTATTGTCTCTAAAAACAAAAAAGTAATGAATGCAGTTTTACGATTTGCACAGGCTCGTCTCTGCTCTCCTGCTTATGGACAGATAGCAGCAGAGGGTGCACTCGATACACCTGCCTCTTATTTCAAGATGGTAAGAGATGAGTATATGCATAGAAGAGATGTAATGATCTCTTTGATAAATAAGATGGAAGGGGTAAAATGCCCTATGCCTTATGGAGCATTCTATGCAGTGGTAGAACTCCCTGTGGACGACAGCGATAAATTTGCACAGTGGTTACTTGAAGAGTTCTCATACAATAATCAAACCGTAATGGTCGCACCGGCAGCAGGTTTCTATGCCACTCCGGGTAAAGGAACCAAAGAGGTTCGTATTGCTTACGTTCTAAAAGAAGAGGATCTGGTTGCTGCTATGAAATGTCTTGAAGTGGCATTAAAGCAGTACCCCGGGAGAACTATTAAATAAAAAAATCTACCCTTAGTAGGATTATAGCCGATAACAGAAGCAGTAAAAGAGTTTTTGTTATCGGTTTGTTTTTATAATGACTAAAGTAGTAAATGAAGAGAATGGAGAGAGGAACATATATTAAGATCTGAAAAAGAGTTGTATGGAAATTATAAAGAAAATAAAAAGAGATAAATACAACCCCATACATAGCAACTCTTCTAAACCCTATTGAGTGGGCATATTTAAGATACTTTGATTCTTTTAAAATGGTAGTAATGGAGAGCAGTACCAGAACCCCTACTATAAGGAGAAGGAAGAGGTAAGTAAAACCGGTAAACTTGGGTAAAGAGAAGGTGAAAATAGCATCGGTAAAATCAGTCAATATGGTACTTGGTACCTCCTTAAGTATCAACAATTTAATAGGAATATAATATAAAGCAGGGGTTATTAAGGCTCCTATAGAGGTGGCCAAATAACGAAACATCCCTATTCTGACACTCCAAACATCATTTATAAAGAGCAATAGTATAAGCCAGAAAATTTGTGGAATAATAAGGGATGCAGATGCGAGGAGAAGAACAGCAATAAAGAGTGAGGAGATTTTATTCTGCTCCTCGACTAAATATTTTATATTAAAAAATATCGCCCAGACTATTATTAAAGCTACAATATGGAATTTTACAAAAAGAATAGAGTATGGATTTGATAAGACCAAAAGCAAATATAACATCGGGATATATTTTGGCTTCAGAATAGCCTCAAACCAGATATTGGAAATATAGTAAAGGGAGACGAAAGTTAAAATAATTAATAAGATAGAGGGGATAACTCTCAGATAATCCCATTTCAAATCATCTATAAAAAAGAGTGAGATTATTAGTAATAGACTCACTATATTTATGGCTTTAGGGAGCCACTTATTTAATCCTTCCGAGTTAGTTACTAATCCCATATTATTCCAAATTTAAGATATCGAGACCAATATCTCTTCTATATGCTATATCGGTAAAATCTATCTTTGATATTTCGCTGTAAACTTTCTCTCTTGCAGCTAATAGGGAGCCTTCCAATGCTGTGACCGCCAAAACACGCCCCCCTTTAGTAACAGTTTCTCCCTCAGCCAACTTAGTTCCGGAGTGGAATAGCATCACATCTTTAAGCGTATCTAGTCCCTTAATAGGATAACCTGAAACATAAGATTCGGGATAACCACCTGAGGTAGCAATAACTGTGACTGCGTTTTTTTTAGAAATAACAATTTTTTCTGAGGATAATTTTCCACGTGCAGCAGCCAGTAAATGGGAAAGGAGATCACTCTCTATCCTCGGCATAACAGCTTCCGTCTCAGGGTCACCCATCCTAACATTATACTCTATTACATAAGGGTCTCCTGCACAGTTCATTAACCCTATAAAAATAAAACCTTTATATTTTATCTTCTCATCTCTTAACCCTTGAACGGTAGGTTTAATAATCCTCTCCTCCACCCTCTTCATAAAGAGCGAATCTGCAAAAGGGACCGGGGAGACTGCACCCATTCCACCGGTATTAAGTCCTTTGTCCCCATCTTTTGCCCGTTTGTAATCTTTTGCCTCCGGAAGAGTAATATAATTAACCCCATCGGTGAGTACAAATACCGACAATTCGATCCCATCCAGAAACTCCTCTATTACCACCTTAGAACCTGCCACACCAAATTTTCCTGAGAATATCTCTTTGAGTTCGGCATGAGCCTGGGAGAGGTCATTTAGAATAAGCACCCCTTTTCCCGCAGCAAGCCCATCAGCTTTAAGGACATAAGGGGGTTTTAATGTTTCCAAAAAAGAAAAAGCCTCATTAAGGGTATCGGCGGTAAATGTTTTATATCGGGCAGTAGGGATTGCATTGCGAAGCATAAACTCCTTTGCAAAATCTTTGCTCCCCTCAATCATTGCCCCCCTTTGTGAAGGACCTATCACTAAAAGATCAGAAAAGCATGGGTCTTTTTCAAAACTATCCACTATCCCATTGACCAAAGGGTCTTCAGGACCGATTACCACTAAACCGATATTGTATTTATCTACATTATCTTTAATACCCTCAAAGTCAGAAAGGGAACCCTCAATATTTGTAGCAAAAGTGGAAGTACCGGGATTTCCAGGGAGACAATATAGTTTCCCAAGCATTTCACTCTGTGAAATTTTCCAAGCTAATGCATGCTCTCTCCCACCGGAGCCTAATACTAAAACATTCAGCATATAAAAATAGGTTTACATTTCAAATTTCTTTTACTTATCTCATCAAGCACCAATGGGAGTGCGTACCAAAGATTTTCCGCACATTTTATCGAATCGTGAAAAACAATTATAGCCCCAGGGGCAATATGAGGAATAACGTTTGCCGCACACTGTTTTCCGGAGAGGGAGCGATTATAGTCTCGACTTAAAACGCTCCACATAATCGTATGATATTTTTCACTTAAAGTGGCGGCTTGGGTGCGTGTAATTCTTGCATAAGGGGGCCTAAAAAGATTACTATCAATAAGTTCGGTTGCTATATCTATATCTCTTATATAAGTCTCATGCTCCATACCCCACCCTTTAACATGACTATATGAGTGATTCCCCACTGAGTGTCCTCTCTTTAATATCTCTTGATATAGCTCAGGGAAGAGCTCCACATTTTTTCCAATACAGAAAAAGGTGGCTTTGGCATCATATTCGTCAAGTTTGTCTAAAACCCACGGAGTAACTTCAGGACGCGGACCATCATCAAAAGTCAGAAAGAGTGACTCTTTTTCCTGAGGAAAGCTCCAAATCATAGACGGGTAGAGTCTTTGGATGAGTTTGGGAGGGTTAAATAACATTTTATGTGCGATTGATTGGCAAAAATAATAATAAAAATTAACTTTGCAGAGAGTTATTTAAGATGATGAAAAGAACCATATACATATTTATACTTTTTATTCCTTTGTTGTTTTCATGTACGAAGGAGAGAGTAATACCTAAAAACACCTTTGCCAAAATACTTTACGATTTCTATTTTCACGATGGGTGTATAAATGGTTCAGATCTTCGCCCCTCAACTGACTCACTGTTAATATATGAGCCGATTCTAAATAAGTATGGATATACCACTGCTGATTATAATAAAACAGTCTCATACTACCTTCATCATCCCGATCGTTATGTGAAAATTTACACTAAAACCCAGAAGATGCTTAAGGAAAGGAGAGATCTCCTCGATATTATTATAAAAAATGAATATGAAAAGAACCGAAAATGGGGTATTCTCGACTCACTCGAACGACTTGCTTCTGATACCCTTACCGGAAATGACTATTTTAGAGCCGTAAGGACAATTCTCTTTATACCTGACTCTACCCTTTCAAACTCACCGTTAAAAGATACCATAGAAAAAAAATGGCGTAACTCTAACATTATGCTATATGATAACCTCTCTTCTCCTTCGGAAAATTACATATTTTCCAAGAGTAAACTCCAAATACCTAAAAAAGAGGGGATAAAAAAACTGGAAGCACCTAATTTGAAACCTAATTTAGAGTTAAAAAAAGATAGTAGAGAATGAGAAGGATTGCAGCAAATTATCTCTTCCCCATAACAGATAAACCCATAAAAAACGGGTATGTGGAGCTAACAGATGATGGCACCATAATCTCTATTGGTGAACTTGATAGAGAGATAGAATCAACTGAGTTTTATAATGGAATTCTAATCCCGGGTTTTACAAACGCCCATTGCCATATAGAACTTTCACACTTAAAAGATAAATTCATGCGTGGGACAGGGATGTCCGGCTTTATAAATCAGATTAATTCTCTTAGGGAGTCTGCTCCACGCGAGAGGAGAGTAGAATTAATAGGATCTGAGATGGAAAGACTCTACTCTGAGGGGGTTAGTGCAATGGGAGATATCTCCAACTCCAATGAGAGTTTTGAGACCAAAGCCCACTCCCCTCTCTATACCAGAACCTTCCTTGAAGTTTTCGGATCCGAACCAAATGATGCTGAAGCTGTTATGGATGGGGTAAGGAGGTTACACTCTGAGGCACTCGCATGGGGACTTGATGCTGCACCCACCCCGCACTCTCCCTACACAATGAGTCCAAAGCTTCTTGAACTATCATGTCGCGAGGCGTTGAAAGAGGGTTTTCTCTCTTATCACAACCAGGAGTCCTCCGAAGAGGAAGAACTCCTTATTAGTGGATGCGGAGCATTGGCTGAAAATTATAAGGGAAGGGGACTCCATACACCACCTGTCACCGGTCGTCCTGCCATTTTTCATTTCCTTGATGCTCTCCAAAAGAGCCACAAACCCCCATTTGAAGAGAATATTTTATTGATACACAATACAGTTACCACAGAGGAGAGTATTGAGGCAGCATTGGGGATGCTAAAGAACTGTTTCTGGGTTCTCTGCCCCCTCTCGAATCTCTTTATCCATGAAATGCTCCCTCCGATTAATCTACTTCGTAAGAAAGGGGCGAGAATAGCATTGGGAACCGATAGTCTCTCCTCGAATAGTATCCTCTCTATGGTGGAAGAGATTAAATGTATTGAGAAAAATTTCCCCGAACTTTCACTTAATGAGATTCTTTCTTGGGTTTGTATGGGGGGAGCTGAGGCACTCGGACAAGAGCAAAGACTCGGCTCTTTTGAAAAAGGGAAGAATCCTGGGGTGGTACTTATAGATAATATTGATTGGAACACCTTTCATCTGACACCTGAAAGTAGTTCAAAAAGAATTATATAATATGTCAACAAAACTTTGGGAAGATATTGTCTTCGGACCTATCCACAGCAGGAGATTAGGTTCATCCCTTGGGGTAAATTTATTGCCTCGGGAGGGGAAAGTCTGCAACTTTGATTGCATTTACTGCGAGTGTGGATGGAATAGAGAGGGGAAAAAAGAGAGGGTATTGCCCTCTAAAATCGATGTGTTCAATGCTTTAGAGTGGAAACTTAAAGAGCTCCATGAAGCGGGAACTCCCCTCGACTCGATAACTTTTTCAGGGAACGGAGAGCCTACTCTCCACCCCGATTTTCCTGAAATTATTGATTTTACTCTCTCATTAAGAAAAAAATATGCCCCTAACGCAAAAGTCTCTGTCCTTTCAAATGCCACTAAAATAGGGGTTAAAGCGATTAGGGATGCCCTTATGAAGATAGACAACCCTATCTTGAAGCTTGACAGTTCAGATGAAGAGTTCGCAAGGTTCCTTGATAATCCACAAGGGGAATACTCTGTTGCACAGATTAAAAAGGATCTATCTTATTTCAAAGGGGATTTTATCCTTCAAACGATGTTTCTGCGAGGGGAGGTTAACGGACGCAAGATAGATAGTACAGATCCCTCTTTAGTGGAGGGGTGGATTAAGATGGTGCTGGAGATATCACCTCGCGAAGTTATGCTCTATACCATTGATAGGGATACACCTCAAGCAGGACTTACCAAGGTTTCCATCGAGGAGATGGAGAAAATCTCAGAACCACTCACTGCTTCAGGGATAAAAGTTCAAATAAGGGGGTAGTATGAGAGTAGTTATTCAAAGGGTAACCGAAGCCTCAGTTACTGTAAATTCGGAAATAATCGGAGCTATCGGAAAAGGGGTGATGATTTTGGTTGGGTTCCAAGAGAATGATAGTGATGAGGATATAGAGTGGCTCTCCAATAAGATTATAAACTTAAGAATTTTTGATGATGCGGAGGGGGTGATGAACCTATCAGTAAAAGATATTGATGGGGAGATATTAATTGTCAGCCAGTTTACCTTAATGGCTTCTACTAAAAAAGGGAATCGCCCATCTTATATAAAAGCAGCACACCCGGATATTTCTATCCCTCTATATGAAAAATTTAAAAAAAATATAACAAATTGTTTGGGGAAAAGCGTCCAATGTGGTATATTTGGGGCAGAAATGAGTGCTGCACTCGTTAATGACGGACCTGTAACTATAATTATTGACACGAAAAACAGAGAATAATAATGGAAAGCTACTTTCAAAAATATCGATATACCCCTTCATCCGAAGAGATAGACAAGCAATTTTCCAAAATTCAGTCTAATATAAGCCATTGGCTTACCCCTAATGTGCTTACAGAATCACTTGGATTTATAGACTTAACCACACTTAGGGCAGAGGACACTGTCCCACAGATAGAGAAGATGGTTAATAAAGTTAATGAGTTTAATCATCATTTCCCTGACTATCCCACCCCGGCCTCTATCTGTGTATATCCAAACTTTTGCAAAACCATAAAGGATAACTTAACGGCAATGGGAGTTGGAATTACCGCAGTTGCTGGAGGGTTTCCTGCTTCTCAAAGTTTTATTGAGGTAAAATGCCTTGAAAGTAAAATGGCAGTCGAAGAGGGTGCCACTGAAATAGATATAGTTATTGCTCTTAATAGGTTTTTTATCGGGGATTACAAAAGTTGTTCTGATGAGATTAAAAAGATAAGGAAAACCATACCGAGTGCCCTTCTAAAAGTTATCTTAGAGACAGGACTGTTAGTGACTCCTGAAAGGATAGCAGCTGCCTCATTCATTGCAATGGAAGCCGGTTGCGACTTTATAAAGACCTCTACCGGAAAAATCGAACCGGCAGCTACACCTGCCGCTGCAATAGTTATGTGCGAATGCATTAAGGCATATCACCAAAAAACCGGTAAAAAAATCGGTTTTAAGCCGGCTGGAGGAATAGCTTCTGCAAGAGATGTCGCCTCTTATTACGGTATAGTGGACACCATACTCGGTAAAGAGTGGCTCACCCCCTCTCTCTTTAGATTTGGGGCAAGCAGGGTGGCAAACAACATATTGACAGAACTCAAAAAAAATACAGTTTCTTACTATTAACAAACAATTTATTTCACAATGAAAAAATTTTTATTATTTATCCTCGCTCTTACCATTACAGTAGGGGCTTCAGCTCAGAGTTACGACAAAGCTATCGGACTCAGATTTGGCTATGACAATGCCATTACTTACAAAATGAATTTATCTTCAGCTAATTCATTGGATTTTGCTCTCGCATTCCCCGGATTTTTCCATGCGGTAGTAGTACAAGGATTTTATCTTTGGAACTTCCCTATCGTTGATAATCTTAATTTCCATGTAGGACCAGGTGCAACAATAGGAGCTGCCTTTGCAGGGTATTTCCTCGTCTCGGCCAATGTTGAGTTTGGTATTGAGTATAAAATCCCTACAGCCCCTATTGCTATTTCACTTGACTATACCCCCGGTATAGGGATTTTTGGCGGCACATTTGCTCCAAGCTACTATGGTGGCGGATTAGGAATTAAATATACTTTCTAAGAGATTAGAGCAGCACGATATCGAGAATGGCGAAGAGTGCGAAGAGAAAAGAGGCAGTTCCGTTAGCTGTAAAGAAAGCAGAATTTAATCTTTTAAGATTCGAAGGGGAAATTATAGAGTGCTGATATATTAGCATTAGCAAGAAAATAGACCCTCCTACAATATAAAGCCAACTCATATCTGCAGCGAAATAAAACCAAATAATCAGTGGAAGTGTCAGCAGATGCAGACCTCCCGAAATCCAAAAGGCTCCACTCTTTCCAAATCTTTGAGGAACAGAGTGGAGTCCGTTTTTTAAATCAAACTCCTCATCTGCAAGGGAGTAAAGGATATCAAACCCACTCCCCCATAAAAGGACAATACCTGAAAGTATTATAGGTGCCAATGCAAACTCTCCTGTAACGGCAATATAAGCTGCCGTAGGGGCAATAGACATAGCGAGTCCCAAAACAATATGAGAAAAGGAGGTAAACCTTTTGGTATAACTATATCCTAAAAGGAGAGCTATTGCCACGAAAGAGAGGGAAAAACAGAGCCTATTAATAAGGATGGTGGTACCAATAAAGGCTATCGCATTAATTATGGTAAAAATTAAGACTGATCTGGGTGAGAGCTTTCCTGATGGGATCTCTCTATCGGCAGTGCGGGGATTCAAAGCATCTATCTCTCTATCTGCAAAACGATTAAATCCCATTGCCATGTTTCTAGCAAAGACCATACAGAGGAGTAACTTAATCAGTAGAGAGAGGGTAAAAGAGTATTCAGGAAGATCAAGTGCTATGACAAACCCTATCAGCGCAAACGGAAGTGCGAAGATCGTATGCGAAAATTTTACAAGGTTAAAATAGTCTTTGACTCTCCCCACAGCTTTATACTATCTTAAAGAGGCATTAAACTGTTGTATAAAAGTATTTAACAGTCTCTGCATTACCATCTCAACATATTGATCTGTAAGTGTCTTTTCCAAATCCTGAAGGACGAAACTAACTGCATACTGTTTTTTACCTGGGGGAATTTTATCACCACGATAGACATCGAAGAGGGCAACATGTTTGAGAATCTTCTTTTCAGTCGCAAGAGCAGCTTTTCTTATCTGAGAATATAATACATTTTCATCGATTATCAGTGCCAAATCTCTTCTGACTTCAGGGAAGCGGGGCATCTCTGAATATTTGATTTTATTCTTTTTATAGAGAGATAAAAGCAAATCCCATGAAATTTCAGCAGCATACACCGGTATCTTTATCCCAAACTGTTTTAAACGTGCAGAGGCGACACTCCCCATTACAGCAAGAGTTTTACCATTGATTTTATACTCCAAACCCTCTGTAAAGAGATCTCTTGGGGCTACATTGTATTCTAAATTATAGAGATCGACACCGAAGCGTTTTAGTAAAAGCTCCAAATACCCTTTAAGAAGGAAATAATTACCCTCTCCGCTATTATTTCGCCAATATTGAGTCCCCTTACCGGAGATAAAGAGAGAGAGACGCATCTCTTCTCTATAAGTAGAGAGATCATTTTTAGGGTCTTCTACCCCCTCTTTAGGAAGGAAGGAATAAACATTCCCCATCTCAAAGAGCTTTAATTCAGTAATTTGACGATTGATATTATAGGCAATAGCTTCAAGACCACTAAAGAGCAATGTCTGACGCATAGAGTTTAAATCGGCACTAAGGGGATTTAAAATCATAACAAGTCTCTCTGAAGGATAGGTCTTAAGATGGGAATAGTAATCAGACTTAGTGAGGGAATTGCTCATACACTCCATAAAACCATTACCTGCAAGTAAATCAGAAGCCTTACTCTTTACAAGTTCAGGATCAGGACGGGGAGTAGAGTTGATAGAGACTTTCACATGTGCCGGGAGTTCGATATTGTTATATCCATAGATTCTCAATACCTCCTCTACCACATCACACTCACGATAAACATCCACCTTGTATGAGGGGGCTAAAACCTCTGCCCCTTCACTATCAGAGGAGAGGATTTCAAAATCTAAATATTTTATTATAGACAATATTGCCTCCGCACCAATCGCTTTCCCCATAAGTAACTCCATTCTCTTAAAATCGAGTCTGATTTTTTTCTTTTCTATCTTAGTTGGGTAAAACTCTCTTATTTGACCTACCACCTTAGCCCCTGCTATCTCTTGCATTAAAAGTGCAGCTCTTTTAGCTGCATAAGGGATCATATCCGGATCTGCCCCCCTCTCAAATCTAAAAGAGGCATCTGTTTTAAGTCCGTGACGTTTAGATGTTTTTCTTATATGAACGGGGTCAAAATATGCACTCTCTATAAAAACTGAAGTGGTTGCCTCAGTTATACCGGATTCAAGACCTCCGAATACACCGGCGATACACATAGGATCCTCACTACTGCAAATCACAGTATCTTCTTCTGAAAGTCTCCTCTCTACCTCATCAAGAGTAACAAACGGATAGTTTGGTTTACTCATCCTCACTACTACCTCTCTCCCCTTTATTTTGGCAACATCGAAAGCATGAAGAGGCTGTCCTGTCTCATGAAGGATATAGTTGGTAATATCGACCACATTATTAATAGGTCTTACCCCAATTGAGGTTAGTTTCTTCTGTAACCAATCAGGGGATGCCTCCACCTTTACATCGGAAACGGTAATACCCAAATATCTTGGGGCAGCTTCAGGAGATTCCACTTTAAGAGGAACTGAGACCCCCTCTCCCTCTTTAAATGCCTCTACTGATGGGAGGGTTAAATCGCCCGGTATATTATTAAATTTAAGATAAGCCGCCAAATCACGAGCCACTCCGATATGAGAAGCAGCATCCACTCTATTAGGGGTAAGCCCTATGGAGAAGAGTGTATCATAGCCAAATTTTAAGTACTCTTTGGCAGAGCAACCTACCTTAGCAGAAGAATCCAATACCATAATTCCATCATGAGAGGTGCCTATAGAGAGTTCATCCTCTGCACAGATCATCCCCATTGATTCTACTCCGCGAATCTTTGATTTTTTAATTTTAAACTCTGAACCATCAGCTGTAGGGAGTTTAGTACCGATTGTGGCCAATAGGACTTTCTGCCCTTTGGCAACATTAGGGGCACCACAAACCACCTGTAAGAGCTCCCCATCTCCGGCATCAACCTTAGTAATATGTAAGTGATCAGAATCCGGATGTAGCTCACACTCCACCACCTCTGCTACAACGACACCCTCAAGCCCTCCGGGTATCTCTTCTACGCTCTCCATACTCTCTACCTCAAGTCCTATTGAGGTAAGGATTTCGGAAACTTTCTCTGGTTCGAGGTCAAAAGAGAGATACTCCTTTAACCAATTATAAGAAATATTCATATCTATTTAAATAAGGATTCAACAAACTCTTTTTTGTCGAAAATCTGTAAATCTTCTATCTTTTCACCGACTCCGATAAACTTTACAGGGATTTGGAACTGATCAGCAATTCCTATAACCACGCCTCCTTTAGCAGTACCATCGAGCTTAGTAACAGCCATAGCGGTTACATCAGTCGCTTTAGTAAACTCTTTTGCCTGGATAAAGGCATTCTGACCTGTCGAACCATCAAGAACCAATAGAACCTCATGTGGGGCATCCGGAACGACTTTCCTCATAACATTTCGGATCTTGGTAAGCTCATTCATAAGGTTGACTTTATTATGAAGTCTCCCAGCTGTATCAATAATTACGACATCTGTATCTTGTGCAACTGCCGATTTAAGAGTATCAAAAGCCACTGAGGCGGGATCGGCACCCATAGCTTGCTTAATTATGGGAACCCCTGCCCTTTCACTCCATATAGTAAGTTGTTCGACAGCAGCAGCTCTAAATGTATCAGCAGCACCTAAAAGGACGCTCTTACCTGACCCTTTAAGGAGTGCAGCAAGTTTCCCTATGGTAGTCGTCTTACCAACACCATTTACACCCACTACCATTATCACATAGGGTTTCTTGGAGAAATCAAAAGGCTCAAGAAGATGAGCATCTGGAGAATCGACTTCTAATAGGGATTCAATAACCTCTTTTAGGATAATATTTAGTTCGTCTGCATTCATATATTTATCTCTCGCCACCCTCTCTTCAAGCAGATCAATAATTTTCAAGGTGGTCTCTACCCCTAAGTCGGATGCTACTAAAGCCTCCTCAATATCATCAAGGAGAATATCGTCAATCCTCGATTTACCTATAATAGCCCTGGAGAGTCTCTCGAAAAGTCCTTTCTTGGTCTTTTGTAGCCCCTCATCAAGTGAGCTATTGTTAGATGTATCGCTCTTTTTATCTTTTTTCCAGAAAAATCCCATAATTTATTAATATAGCTTGCAAAAATACAAAAAAATAACACACGGCATAAGTTAAATTATACCGTGTGTAAAAAAGTCAGGAATTTTCCTTATGCTATTTCTTTTCGAAGAAATCTTTCTCTTCGTCAAGTCTTAGTAGCTCCTCAGTAAATACATAAGCTCCGGTGCGCTCGGACTTGTCCATGCGGATACATTTAACTACATTTTTCTGTGCAGATTTATCACCGCTAAATGTTGCAACTGCTTTCTTTGCCATTTTCTTAAATTATTTAGTGAGTTATTTAATTTCTTTATGTACCGTTACTTTCTTTAGGTATGGATTATATTTTTTTCTTTCCAACCTATCAGTAGTATTCTTTTTATTTTTGGTGGTAATATACCTTGATATTCCCGGTACGCCACTCTCTTTCTGTTCTGTGCACTCAAGTATAACCTGTACTCTATTGCCTTTTGCTTTTTTTGACATAACTTTTCAATTTAAACTATATCGATTAAACCTTTAGCTCTGGCCTCTTTAAGAGTAGCGGCCAAACCGTTCTTATTAATTGTCCTAATCCCCGCTGCGGAAACTTTCAGAGTAATAAATCTATTCTCCTCTTCCAACCAGAATCTTTTATTTTTCAAATTTGGGGCGAACTCGCGTTTTGTACGACGCTTGGAATGGGAAACATTGTTTCCAATCATCCTTTTCTTTCCTGTAACTTGACAAACTCTTGCCATTTTATATACTAATTATTTGATTATACTTTTTGGGGGCTGCAAATATCCCCTTTTTTTTTCTAAATTACAAATCTTTTTACACAAACTTAAAAATTCTCCCCCACCTTATATTCTTGGGGAAAGGTTTATACTTGTCGGAAGAGAACCAAATAACTCTTGGTTTCCCCACAATATGATCTTCAGGCACAAACCCCCAATAACGAGAGTCAAGAGAGTTATGTCTGTTATCACCCATCATAAAATAATAATCTTGTGCAAAAGTGTATGAGGTAACAGGTACTCCGTTAATTAAAATAGAGTCTCCCTTTACAGCTAGTTCATTCCCCTCATAAGAGGTAATAACTCTACTATAGAGCGGAAGATTATCTAAATTAAGTTCCACAGAGGCACCTTTTGCCGGAATATAAATAGGACCATAATTATCCTTAGTCCAATTAAATTTCTCGGAGTAGGGGAAAAGCATAAGCGGAGAATCAGGATAGTCAGGGGGGTAAACATCAATATTCTGAGTTACAGACACCACATTGCCTATTTTAGCCATCTTTTCCACTACATCTTCATTAAGGGGAACCATAGGATATCCGGGGAGAGTCGCATCAAACCAATACTCATCGGGATTAAGCTTAAACTCTTTAAGAATCTTAGGGTTAATAGAAGAACCGGTAGTAATCACTTTGTATGTGTTTTGAATACCGGGATAATTCTTCTGAGGCGTTCCATTAATGAGAACTTTTCCGTTAATTATCTCTAATGTGTCTCCTGCAATGGCAACACAGCGTTTTACATAATTGTCTTTCTTGTCATTGGGATGAACCATAATAGGTCCATAAGTCTTAAGAGTATATTCCCTCCCATTCATCCTCACATGTGTATAATAATCTTCGGTGGGGGCTTTGGTAAGTACTGTGTCTCCATGAGGGAAACCAAATACTACCTTATCATCCCTTTTAACTTGGGAGAACCCTGCAAGTCTGCGATATTTAATCTTTATCAGATCAGAATAGGACTTTTTACCGAAAATTACATTATGTGTAAATGGAATAGAGAGAGGTCTCTGCGCGATCTTAGGCCCATAAGCTACTTTCCCTACAAAAAGATAGTCGCCGGTCATCAGTGTCTTCTCCATAGATGAGGTGGGAATCTTATATGCTTGAATAAAGAAAAGATTAATGAAAGTAACCACAATTACGGCAAAAATGAGTGCATCCAACCATTCAAGCCATATATTTGGTTTCTCTCCCTCTTTATATTTCTTCCGCCAAAAAGCCCACTTCACCCTCTTTGTGATGAATATATCGAAAACCACCGGTAAGCCGAAAAGCCACCAATAATTTCCGAGCCATATTACCCACAAAATATAGAGGAAAGCCCAGAGACCGAACTTAAACCATCTGTTATGTAAAAGCTTCTTCATCGAAATAGAGATGCTATTTCACTGAATTTACTATCGCTTCGAAAGCCTGAGGATTATTCATTGCCAAATCGGCAAGAACTTTACGATTCAACCCAACATTCTGTTTTGCAATAGCACCCATGAACTGAGAATAACTCATTCCATGCTCTCTTGCAGCTGCATTGATTCTCTGAATCCATAACGCACGGAAATTGCGTTTTTTGGTTTTACGATCGCGGTAAGCATAAGTCTGACCTTTTTCCCAGGTGTTCTTAGCTACTGTCCAGACATTTTTACGGGACAGGAAATTTCCGCGGGTTTCCTTTAGAATTTTTTTACGGCGTGCTCTTGAGGCAACCGAATTTACCGATCTTGGCATACTTCACTTTTTTTAAGAATGTCAGCGCCCTCCCCTTTGAGAGTCTTTTTCTGCTGTGCATTCAGTTAAACAATAAATTAATAAACTTAAGCAACTATCATCTCCTTAACCCTCTTAACATCGGCGGGATCCATCATCGCGATCTTAGTAAGGTTACGTTTACGTTTAGTTGACTTCTTGGTGAGAATGTGGCTTTTATAAGCGTGTTTTCTCTTTACTTTCCCGGTCCCGGTAAGCGTAAAGCGCTTTTTGGCACCGGAATTGGTTTTCATTTTGGGCATTGTTACAATATTTTAATTTAGTTAAAAACTATTTCTTTTTAACGGGAGCAAGCATCATTATCATCCTCTTCCCTTCAAGTTTTGGCATCTGTTCTGCTTTCCCATACTCCTCAAGCTCCACTGCAAATCTTAAAAGAAGTTTTTCCCCTTGCTCAGAGAACAATATGGAACGTCCCCTGAAAAAGACGAATGATTTCACTTTGTGCCCCTCTTCGAGGAAACCCTTTGCATGTTTTAACTTAAACTGGAAATCATGTTCATCGGTATTAGGACCGAAGCGAATCTCTTTGATAACCACTTTACTTGCATTGGCTTTCATCTCCTTTGCTTTCTTCTTCTGCTGATAAATGAACTTTTGGTAATCTATTATCTTACAAACAGGTGGATCAGATTTGTCAGAAATTTCAACCAAATCAAGTCCTAATTCGTTTGCTAAACGAAGTGCTCCAGATAAAGGATAAACACCCTGTTCCGGGATATTATCCCCAACTAATCTTACTCTTGGTGCTGTTATCTCCTCGTTGGTTCTTGGACCTTCTTCTTTGGGAGATTGATTGTTTCTTCTATTATCCCCTGTGTTTGTTTTCTTGGGATAACTTGGTTTTGCACCTGTATATGGGCGTTTCTTGTTAGGCGTAGCGATACTCTGTCCTCCTGTTTTAGTTAATAATTATCTTATTTGTTCGGTAACTTCGTCATTAATTAGTTTTGCAAACTCCTCAACTGTCAAATTTCCTCTATCACCCTCTCCCTGCCTCCTTACAGAGACGGTTCCGGCTTCTGCTTCTTTCTCTCCGACAATCAAAAGATAAGGTATCCTCTTCAACTCATTCTCCCTAATCTTCTTACCTACTGTTTCATTACGATCATCTAAGAAGGCGCGAATATCGTAATTATTAAGCAATTCACAAACTTTTTTTGCATAATCATTGAATTTTTCGCTTATCGGAAGTATTGCCACCTGCTCCGGAGTGAGCCAAAGAGGGAATTTTCCACCGGTATGTTCAATAAGAACTGCCACAAATCTCTCCATTGACCCAAAAGGTGCTCTGTGTATCATCACGGGACGATATCTCTTATCATCTGAACCCACATATTCTAATTCAAATCTTTCGGGAAGGTTATAATCCACCTGAATGGTACCAAGCTGCCATTTACGTCCTATGGCATCTTTAACCATAAAGTCAAGTTTTGGTCCATAAAAAGCGGCTTCACCATAAGCTACAATAGTTTTTAATCCCTTCTCATTGGCAGCCTCCACTATTGCACTCTCTGCTTTTTCCCAATTCTCATCACTCCCAATATATTTCTCTTTATTCTCTTTATCTCTAAGTGAAATCTGGGTAACGAACTCCTGAAAGTTAAGAGTCTTGAATATATAAAGTACTATATCTATAACCTTACAGAACTCCTCTTTAAGTTGATCGGGGCGACAGAAGATATGTGCATCATCCTGTGTAAAACCACGAACTCTGGTTAGTCCGTGCAACTCGCCGCTCTGCTCATAACGATAAACAGTGCCAAACTCAGCATATCTGACCGGAAGGTCTTTATAGGAACGAGGTTTACTCTTATAGATTTCACAATGATGAGGACAGTTCATCGGTTTTAATAGGAACTCTTCCCCCTCT
>CAZXOP010000005.1:2378-16292 GCA_964642235.1 uncultured Muribaculaceae bacterium | reverse complement strand
CCGGAAGTTACATAGAGTTCTTTCTGTCCTATATGAGGAGTTATTACAGGGAGGTAACCATAAGATTTCTGCACCTTTTTTAAGAACTGCTCAAGTCTCTCCCTAAGTGCTGCCCCTTTGGGGAGCCACATCGAAAGCCCTGCACCGACTCTTGAGGAGAATGTAAAGAGCTCCATCTCCTTCCCTATCTTGCGGTGGTCTCTCTTTTTAGCCTCCTCTAATAAGACCAGATACTCATCAAGTAATTTCTTTTGAGGGAAGGTTACACCATAAATACGGGTGAGCATCTTATTCTTCTCGTTTCCTCTCCAGTAAGCACCAGCAATAGCGGTTAATTTAACAGCTTTGATAACAGAAGTATCTCTAAGGTGAGGTCCTCTACATAAATCTGTAAATGAACCGAGAGTGTAAAATGAGATGGTCCCATCTTCAAGGTCTCTTATCAGTTCGCATTTATACTCATCTCCTTTCTCTGTATAGGTCTTCATTGCCTCAGCCTTGGAGATATCTTTACGAACAAAACTCTGTTTATCACGTGCTAACTCAAGCATCTTCTCCTCTATAGCTTTCAAGTCACTCTCCACGAGCGTCCTCTCCCCAAGATCGACATCATAATAAAAACCGGTCTCTATAGAGGGACCAATTCCAAATTTAATACCGGGGTATAACTGCTCAAGAGCCTCAGCCATTAAGTGTGAGGAGGAGTGCCAGAAGGTCTGCTTTGCTTCGTCATCTTCCCATTTGTGAAGTTTAAGCGAAGAGTCTTTATTAATTGGACGATCCAAATCATAAACTACCCCATTTACACTTGAAGCAAGCACCTCAGAGGCAAGTCTCGGAGAAATACTCTGTGCTATTTCAAAAGGGGTAATACCCTCATTGTAAGGACGGACAGACCCATCAGGAAAAGTAATATTTATCATCTCTTTATATTTGTTTTCAATTCAGCCGACAAAGGTATGAAAATTTATATTAAATTTGCGCTCAAAATGTATAAAACTATGGACAAAAAGACAATGTGGGCACTTGCCGCGAAGAATGGACTTATCCTTTCACTTATTACTATTGTGATAGAGCTCCTTAAGAGCACCCTGCACTTAACAGGGACTATTGCCACGGTACTTACTATTGTAAAACTCGTTGCCATCTCTTGGCTACTCTACTATTATATGAAAGAGTACTCAAAAGATAAAGAGTATGTAACTTATGGTCAATCATTTAACTACGGCTTTATTATCTGTTTCTGCTCATCTATAGTTTGTTCTGTTTTCGCGGTGCTTCTCTATACAGTAATTACACCGGAGACTATGGAACTCTCAATAACCACCATAATGGAGGCTTTTGAGAAATCAGGGGCGGCTTTTAATATGGAATATGATGATATTTATAAAGTTCTCCCATTTGCTCTAACCATAGGAATGTTTATAAACTGCATTATTTTCGGGCTTATTATACCCTCTATAATTGCTAACTGGACTAAAAAAGGGGATATTTTTACGAGACAGAACTCCGAAACAATAGAAAATAATTAATGGATATTTCAATAATCATATCGTTATACAACGAAGAGGAGTCGATAAAAGAGCTTATCGACTGGATAGGGAGGGCCATTTCATCATCTAAACTCTCAAAATGCGAGTATGAGGTAATAATGATTGATGATGGAAGTACCGATTCTTCATGGAGCATTATTGAAGAGATATCTAAAGTCAATAAACATATAAAGGGGGTCGGCTTTAGGAAAAATTACGGAAAATCTGCTGCCCTCTATACCGGATTCGGAATGGCTAAGGGGGATGTAGTAATCACCATGGATGCTGATCTTCAAGATAGCCCGGAGGAGATTCCTGAGTTATATAGAATGATTAAGGAGGAGGGGTACGATATGGTTTCCGGGTGGAAAAAGAAGAGATATGATAGCTTTTTCGGCAAAAATATTCCATCTAAAATTTATAATTTCACTGCAAGAAGAGTTACAGGATTGAAACTGCACGATATGAACTGTGGCCTTAAATCCTATAGGAACGAAGTGGTGAAGAACATAGTACTATATGGAGATATGCATAGATATATCCCATATATTGTGAAGAATGCCGGCTTTACTAAGATAGGGGAAAAAGTGGTTCTCCATCAGAAGCGCAAATATGGTAAAAGCAAATTCGGAATGGAGAGATTCTTTAATGGGTTCTTAGACCTTATTACCATTAAATTTATTGCCCGATTCGGCAAAAAACCAATGCATGTATTTGGGGTTTGGGGGATAGTATCCTTCCTTATAGGGTTTTGTATTGCCGTATGGCTGATAATAGATAAAGTTATTTCACAAGCACATGGGATAAAATTCAGGGCAGTAACAGATCAACCTCTCTTTTACCTTGCCCTACTTGCTATTATTATCGGAACGTTACTCTTCCTTTCAGGGTTTCTCGGTGAACTTATACTTCAAGACACTCACGCCAAGAACGACTACAAAATATCGAAAAGGATAGAGTAATTACCCCTCTCTTTCATTCTCTCCCTCAGGAGCAAACTCTTTATAAAGTTTGTTAAACTCCTCAGTGGTAATAATATTACAAGGACCGTTGAAAACAGCCCCCATGTCAATACAGATTTTGGAAGTTTTAAGAGTGCCGTTAAAGATGGCGTTCGATTTAAGTGCAGTATTCTCTTCTATTAGCATATCACCCTTCATCTCTCCCCATAAATCCACAGATTGGCAAACTATAGTACCTGTTACCAAGGCGTTTTCACCTATGACAAGTTTACCTTTTGTAATAATTTGTCCTTCAAATATACCATCGATTCTAATATCAGAGGCTGAAATCATAACCCCGCTCATCTTCGTGGTACGAGATAATCTGCATATTTCATTTACCTGTGGGGAATATTCTGCTTTTGGCATAACTTATAGTTTATAATAAATAATTTACAAATGTATCACCTCATCATGAGCTGCTGCAGCTGCCTCCATAATAGCCTCACTCATAGTGGGATGTGGATGAATGGAGTGTATAATATCCTTAGCTTTGGCACCCATATTTCTTGCAATAATAATACCAGAAAGCATTTCGGTAACATTAGCACCTACTAAATGTGCTCCAAGAATCTCATCGGTAGAGGAGCTAATCAAAAGTTTAATAAACCCATCTCTCTCCCCGGATGCAGCGGCCTTTCCTGAGGCAGTAAAGGGAAATTTCCCCACCTTGTACTCTATACCTTTCTCTTTTAGTTTTGCCTCAGACTGTCCCACCGAAGCAACCTCCGGAGAGGTGTAGGTGCACCCCGGGATATTGTCATAATTTATTGGTTTAACCGAAAGTCCTGCAATATGCTCTACGCAACAAATCCCCTCCGCGGAGGCCACGTGTGCCAATGCCGGAGTAGCGATTATGTCCCCTATTGCATAGATGCCCTCCACTGAGGTGCGATAAAACTCATCCACTTTAACTCTCCCTCTCTCCAATACTACTCCTATCTCCTCAAGTCCCACTTTTTCTGTATTGGGAACCACCCCCACTGCCGAAAGAACCTTCTCTGCCTCTATTATCTCTTCCCCTTTTTTGGTTTCGATATAGAGTTTGCAGTTCTCTCCTGATGTATCGACCCTCTTAACATTGGCAGAGACCATTACTTTAATCCCTGCTTTTCTGAAAGAGCGACTCATCTGTGCTGAGACCTCCTCATCTTCAAGTGGTAGAACCCTATCTAAATACTCTATAAGATAGACTGTCTCCACTCCCATAGAGCGGTAAAAGAAAGCAAATTCGCTCCCAATAGCACCTGAACCTATCACAGCAAGAGATTTGTAAACCTTTTCGGGAACCAATGCATGGCGATATGATATAATTTTATCCCCGTCAATGGGGGCAAAAGGGAGGGAGTTAGCCCTTGCTCCAAGTGCTAAAATAATATGCTCGGCAGCATACTCAGTCACAGCACTACTCTCAACATCTGTTACAGCCACCACTTTCTCCTTTTTAAGTGATGCTGACCCCTTGATAAGGGTTATTTTATTCTTCTTCAATAGGTATTCTACCCCTTTTGACATCTGAGCAGAGACACCACGGCTCCTCTCCACAACTCTCTTTATATCCACCTTTGGGGTTTCACATTCAAATCCATAATCAGTAGCATTTTCCGCATAATGCAGAGCCTGGGCAGATTTTAATAATGCTTTGGTCGGAATACACCCCCAATTCAAACAGATACCGCCTAATTCTGAACGCTCAACTATTGCGGTGTTGAAACCAAGTTGTGCAGCTCTTATGGCAGCCACATAACCTCCGGGACCGGAACCGATTACTATAACATTAAATTTCTCCATACTTATTCGTTTTTACCGTGACACTGTTTATATTTCTTTCCTGAACCGCAGGGGCAAGGATCATTTCTTCCTACTTTTTTCTCGACATGAACAGGGGCATTGCTCTTAGGCTCACCACTATTAGTAACCAAATCGCTACGTGATGTTCTTAGGTTCGACATATCACTCTTCTTTCTCTGACCCTCTTTTAGAGAAGGGGCATCTTGGGGAGTTCCTCTAAGAGCTATATGCGCTCTAAGGAGGAAGGAGAGTGAGTCTTTACTTATCTTCTCAATAACCCCTTTGAAGAGATTAAAGCTCTCAAACTTATAGATTAATAATGGATCTTTCTGCTCGTAAGTAGCATTCTGAACTGACTGTTTGAGTTCGTCCATATCCCTTAGATGCTCTTTCCAATATTCATCTATCATCAGAAGGGTAATGGTCTTGTTTACACACCTTATAATCTCTTTACCTTTACTCTCGTAAGCCTTTTTAAGGTTAATTAAGACCTGCATAATCTTCGTCCCATCACCGATAGGGAGAAGTACATTTTCATACATTGCACCTTGATTCTCATAAATCCCCTTGATTATGGGCCAGGCAACTTTAACCATGGCATCTGTCCTCCTCTGATACTCCTCTCTAATCTTATCATAGAGCTTTTCGGCAATCTGTGAGGGTTCAGAGTTAGCATAGAATTTCTGATCAAACCCGGGCTCAATAGAGAGGGTACGCATTACCTCGAAAGAGAACTCGTCAAAATCTAAACTTGCAGATTGTTCGGAGAGGATATCGGCATAGTCGCTCATCATATTCATAATATCGACGTCTATCCTTTCGCCATAGAGTGCATTTCTTCTTCTGTTATAAATAACCTCTCTCTGAGAGTTCATAACATCATCATACTCAAGTAGTCTCTTTCTGATTCCGAAGTTATTCTCTTCCACTTTTCTCTGTGCTCTCTCAATAGCACTCGAAAGCATTGAAGACTGTAAGAGCTCCCCCTCTGCCATCCCCATCTTATCGACCATTGAAGCAATCCTGTCAGAGCCGAAGAGTCTCATCAAATCATCTTCAAGTGAGACAAAGAAGGTCGAAGAACCGGGGTCTCCCTGACGGCCTGCACGACCACGAAGCTGTCTATCCACACGGCGGCTATCGTGTCTCTCCGTACCGACTATTGCCAACCCTCCTGCTGCTTTAACCCCTTCACCTAACTTAATGTCAGTACCACGACCTGCCATATTTGTTGCTATTGTTACCACTCCGGGTTGCCCTGCGGAAGCTACTATATCAGCCTCTCTTGCATGCTGTTTAGCGTTTAATACATCATGTTTTATCCCCCTCATCCTAAGCATTTTGCTCAGCAATTCAGATATTTCCACAGAGGTGGTACCGACCAGCACAGGTCTCCCTTTGGAGGTCAATTCAACTACTTTCTGGATAACTGCATTGTACTTCTCCTTTTTGGTTTTATAGATCATGTCCTCATCATCATGACGAACCACAGGTCTATTGGTGGGAATTACCACAACATCTAATTTATAGATAGACCAAAACTCACCTGCCTCTGTTTCAGCAGTACCGGTCATACCTGCAAGTTTATGGTACATCCTAAAGTAATTCTGTAGAGTAATGGTGGCAAAAGTCTGTGTGGCAGCCTCTACCTTAACATTCTCTTTAGCCTCGATCGCCTGGTGGAGTCCGTCTGAATATCTACGCCCTTCGAGAATACGCCCTGTTTGCTCATCCACTATCTTAATCTTATTATCCAACACCACATACTCCACATCTTTTTCAAACATAGCGTAGGCCTTTAAAAGCTGATTGATGGTGTGAACTCTTTCAGATTTGAGGGCATACTCGGAGAGGAGTTGGTCTTTCTTCTCAAGTTTTTCATCATGAGTGAGGGTAGTCTTCTCCAATTCGGAGATTTCAGTCCCAATATCGGGAAGAATAAAGAAGTTATGATCCTCTAAGTTAGCAGAAAGCAAATCGTGCCCCTTATCAGTAAGGTCAACTGTTTTTTGCTGCTCTTCGATTACGAAATAGAGGTCATCGGTAATAATATGCATCTGCTTATTATTGTCCTGCATATAGAAGTTCTCGGTCTTAATAAGAACCTGTTTTATACCCGGTTCAGAGAGATATTTTATAAGAGGATTATATTTAGGAAGTCCTTTATGGGCACGTAATAGAACCTTACCACCTTCACCCTCATTGCCTTCTGCGATAAGTTTTTTGGCATCCACAAGCAACTTGCTGACAAGCTGTTTCTGAGCATTATAAATTCTCTCTATATAGGACTTATATTCGGCATACTGCTGGTCATCATCGCGTGGAACAGGTCCTGATATAATCAAAGGGGTACGGGCATCGTCGATTAACACAGAGTCCACCTCATCGACTATAGCATAATGATGTTTCTTCTGAACCAAGTCATTTGTATCAATAGCCATATTATCCCTTAGGTAGTCAAAACCAAATTCATTATTAGTTCCAAAGGTAATATCGGCACGATATGCCTTTTTTCTCGCTTCAGAGTTTGGCTGATGTTTATCTATACAGTCCACCTTTAATCCATGGAACTGATAGAGGGGTCCCATCCATTCGGAGTCACGTTTAGAGAGGTAGTCGTTCACAGTAACCACATGTACCCCCTTACCTGCAAGGGCATTTAGAAATACGGGAAGAGTGGCGACTAGGGTTTTTCCCTCCCCTGTGGCCATTTCAGATATTTTTCCTTGATGAAGTACAATACCTCCAATTAGCTGAACATCATAATGAACCATATCCCACACCACCGGATTACCCCCTGCCAACCAACTGTTTTTCCAAATCGCATAATCCCCATCAATGGAGACAAAGTCGTGTTTGGTACTGAACTCTCTATCCATTTCCGAAGCCTTTACCTTAATAATGGAGTTCTCTTTAAACCTTCTTGCGGTCGATTTCATTATGGAGAAGACATCAGGAAGCACCTCCATAAGTACGGTTTCAATATCCTGATCTATCTTTTTATTAAGTTTATCCACCTCTGTGGCAAGCTCTTCCTTCTTTTCCGCCTCAATTTCCACATCTTCAAGCTGTTGTCTGAGAGCACGTTTATGCTCTTCGTCCTTCGCTATTCTTTCGCGGATTATCCCTTTTATCTTATCGGTTTCTGCTCTTAAATCATCGTCTGATAATTTATCTATTCTTCCGTAAGCAGCCAAAACCTTATCTAATATAGGTTTAATCTGCTTCATATCACGCTCCGCTTTGGAGCCGAATATTTTTTTAATTATTTTGTTAAAACTCGCCATATTCTCTTTTATATTTGAACTTACAAAGATAGTTATTAATCCATAAATTTATTACTTTTGTTACTGTTTTCAATTATCAAGCCATGTCAGACATTTTACCAATAATTAGCAGCGACGGTTCTACAACTTTCTTCTCTGAACGCTTTGGGGAGACATATCATTCCCGTTCGGGAGCTATCGAGGAGTCAAAACATGTCTTTATAGAGAATGGCCTTAAAAGGTGGATTAGTTCAACTGAAAAAATGTCAGGCAAACAGGTACCCACCTGTAATATTATCGAATATGGATTTGGAACGGGGTTAAATACACTGCTCACTATGGTTATAGCTGCCAACCTTAAAGCAGGTAATAGAGCGATTAAAATAAGATATACCACTATTGAGAAATATCCCATTACCGAGAAGGATATCAAGGAGATAAATTATTGGGAATTTTTAGACTCTCTATGTCAGCTACTTGGATTCCCGGAGGTCTGCGGTTACCCTTGGGAGGAGCTTTTTAAAACTCTGCACTCTTCACCTTGGAATCAAGAAACTATTATATCTGAGTGTTTTACCTTGATTAAAATACTTGGAGACTTTAACGATTATCACCCCACAGAGTCTATAGATGTGGTCTATTATGATGCCTTCTCCCCTGTGGCACAACCGGAATTATGGAGTGCCGATATTTTCTCCAGAATCTCGGCAAATATGAACCCTGGTGCAATTTTTGCAACCTACTCATCGAAAGGAACTGTAAAAGAATCACTTCGTAGTGCAGGGCTTAAAGTCGAAAGACTCCCTGGATATGGTTCTAAACGCCACATGGTTATAGCCACAAAACTTTAAGATGATATAAAAAACAATAGTATGAAAATAAAAAATATAGCATTAGTTGCACATGACAATAGGAAAAAAGACCTGATAGAGTGGGTTAAGTTCAATAAAAAGACCCTTGAAAACTACAAACTAATCTGCACCGGTACCACAGGGAAGTTAGTGGAAGAGGCGCTGAAAGTTGACCTTGAGAAAGGGAAAAAATTAGAAGTAGTGAAACTCAAATCAGGACCTTTAGGGGGCGACCAGCAGATGGGAGCATATATTTGTGAGGGTAAAATAGATATGTTGGTATTCCTCTGGGACCCTATGCAGCCACAGCCACACGATGTGGATGTTAAAGCCCTATTACGTATATCGAGCCTTTATAATATCCCCACAGCCTGTAACCGCTCCACAGCAGACTTTCTAATCTCATCACCTCTCTTTCATAGGGAGTACTCCCCTATTAGGAAAGATTATGGAGATTATCTTAATCGAAAAGTAGAGTAATCAGAAAGAGATATTTACGCTAAGTTTTAGAGCTGAATTTTCTTTAAAATTATCGTTTCTATAGTGGCCATAACGATAAAAACCCCCTACTCCAAACCCTATATAGTACATATCCATAATAGGTATTCTCAGAATACTATTAATTATTAACCCCGACTCTAAAAATACCTTCTCTTTAGTTTTAAAATCTATTCCATGAAATGAAGGGTTCTTCAGGGTCCCCCATCCTGTATTATGAACCACTAAGAATTGGGGATTAAAGTATCTACTTGTGAAGAATAGTGAACCAAAATTGTGGGTAAAAAAGAGATTGACATACCTGTCGGAGAGAAACTCATAAGGGGCGAGGGTCTGAAAAGAGTTATCCAATATTAGTGAAATATCTGAGTTTTTACTCCCTTCTCCGGTAAAAAGGAGATTATAAGGGAGGGGTTTGTCGATAAATCCCCCCTCTAATCTTAGTCGGGTCTCCCCGATGCGTCCATTATAGGCTATATAATCTATGGCCCCCTCTAACTTATTATAGCTTAACCCCTCTCTATCAAAGAGATTAACCCCTTTTCTATATGAGAGGGTTACCTTAGGATTCCCCTCGTAATTTACCATTCGCTGAGTACCCCAAGTACTCAACTCCTCTCCATGAGCATATCCTATGTTTAATTGTAACTCATCAGAGCGATAATCATTTAGCTGTGAGCCTTTATACAAGTAAGTGTAATTAGGTCTCAAATCTCTCATTCTCAAAGAGGTGTGTACCTTAAAATATGGAAATGGTCGGAAAGAGAAATCTACCCCTTTCTCGACAAAGCTATCATATCTATTCCCAATATAGCTTCTTAGATAACTATTGAAAAGAGAACCATACTCATTTGAGGTCTCAATTCCGGCCTCCTTTAAGTCGCTCCGATAGAAAAATTTTAATCGAATCTCATGGTACTTATTAATATCAATAATTAAATCTCCCCCATATTTATATTTTTTGTCCCTAAAACCATACCCAACATACCCCCCTACCGAGAAATTTTTGAGAATCCTCTCATTGGTATATAACCCGAAACCTACCCTATTCCCCTCAAACTCATTGGCTCTATAAATCCTCTGTAAATCAATATCAAAACAGTAAAATGGAAGTCTCCCGTTTGCTAATTTTGGTAATGCCTTTATCTTCCTATCGAAATTATGCTTTTGACCAATGCTGTCGAGAAGATTAAATGTCCTCAACTCTCTAATAGTAAGGGTATCAGGACGTGAAAGAGCCATAATGGAGTCACTAAGTTTAATGGAGTGGTAATCCACAAATACCTTTTCGAGCCCTCTATCCCCTACAGGTGAAGTAGAGGTATAGCTAACACTATCTATTGTGGCAGCAATAAGATATGTGGGGGAGATACTAAAATCGTTACCACTTGTTTGAGTCCCCCAGACCACCTCTTCGTCAAGTCTTGTGGGGAACCATCTCCCCTCTACCAACTCATAATCTTGTCTGAACTTAAAACGGAGCAGTGCATCTCCTGCCGGCTCCACAACGATATTTTTAAGTGCGTATTGATGTGAAGTTATTAGGAGCTTCCCTTTCAGACTGCTAAATATCTTCCCTTTACGGGGATAAAAATTAATAATAAAAGTGGTATCTCTCTCAGATCTCCCCTCTGCATCCTCTATTATGGTCTCTTCTAATTTAAAATTATAGAGGCTTAAAGCTCCGTCTGATAAGGGGCTTATATACTCTGTCTTAGAGAGATCCTCTAAGGTAGGTATCCTAAAAAGGGAGACACTGTTTTCGTAAAATGAGATGGAGTTGTGGAACAATGAGGAGAAAGCCTGGACAAACATAGGATCTTTAAATCCAGATGTCTTATGGGCAATAATCTTATTTCTCTCTCGATTTCCGGATTTATAACACCACATAACACACTCCGAGATAAAGCCGGCTTGCTTCCTTATATTCTCTAATATTTTCACCCTATTGGAGTCTAACGAAGAGGCATCAGCCGAGACCTTCATATCTAAAATGGTCTTTATATAGGCTCTATGCGAGTAATCCTCATAATTCAAGAAGTTATTACTCTTTTTATGGTTAAGAACATTACGAATAATTCTTAACGCAGGATTTTCAGCAGGGGTAATGACTGCCTCTTTTAACTCCTCGGTACTTATCTCTAACTCTATAACGAGTTTTTCTCCCCATCTCCCTTTAGAGAGATCTATCTCTTTGGTCTTGTACCCCATATATGAAACCGCAAACCGACTGACACCCCCCTCTTTAATTTCAAATTTCCCATAAATATCTGAAACCACCCCTTTCTGCTCCCCTCCTCTCTGATAGACAATGGTGGCAAACGCAATAGGCAACCTACTCCCCTTCTCTACCACCAAACCATCTATCTGTCCAAAAATAGGTGATTGAAATAGGAGAAAAAGAGATAGAATTAAAAGTATATTAATAGGTGAGAATCGCATCGGGTAATAATAATTTGCCGCAAATATATAAAAAGAAGGTGACCTTTTGAGTCACCTTCATTCTCTTTTCTACTGTTCACGCTTATGCGGGTCCGATAGCCCCTACAGGGCATGCATCAACACAAGTACCACAGTCAGTGCAAGAATCCGGGTCAATTTTATAAACATCACCAGCGGATATTGCTCCCATTGGGCATTCATCAACACATGAGCCGCAAGCTGCGCATGAATCAGGATCAATTTTGTGAGCCATTGTAAAAAGTATTAATTATTTATTCAAATATTACCGCAAACATAATTAAAAAAGTTAATATCCAAAAATATCTTGGGTAGAAACCATCTTAATATTACCATATTTTTTAAGGCTCTTTAGGTCAAGATCCTTAGCATTACCTAAGATACAAATTGTATAATTTCTCCCTTTAATCCACTCTTGCTGGAATGAAACCACATCCTGTAGAGTAAATCCTTGGACTTTCTCAAATATGTTTTTATTGATATCATAATCAAGTCCACGCTCCTTTGCTGAGAGATAACTCCAGAGTATATCTGATTTAATAACCCTATTTGTGCGAAGATTAGCGATAACTGACTCTTTGGTTATATTGAAAGCAGGCTCTGAAACAGGCATACTATTTATAATATCATCAAACGCATTAAGAGCATCCATCATCTTGTCATTCTGGGTAGCTATAAAACTAGTGAATATAAGATTGTTTCTCAAATTGCTTGGAATCCCTAATGTGGCTGAGGCAGAGTATGCAAGACCTCTCGCCTCTCTCATCTCTTGAAATACAATAGAGTTCATTCCTCCACCGAAATAGTTGTTATACATCGTAATGATAGGAACAAGCTCAGGATTATATGTTTCGCCTCTATTGGAGAGTGAAATCATATAGATCTGCTTGGCATCATAAGGGGCAATAAGAATAGAGTTCTCTTTAGTAATCTGCTGATTGAAAGAGAGATTCTTCTCTATAGGAGTAAGTTTCTCAGGAGTATTATGGAGAGTATTCAGAGTGGCTACTATCTCAGTTGCAGATTTAGGGCCATAGTACATTATGGTATGCTCATAAGAGGTTAGGTTTTTAATCTTAGCAAGTAAAACATCATCAGTTATGGCGTTAAGTTCGTCAACAGAGAGGATATTGGTAACAGGAGATTTAGGACCATAAACCCCATAACTCTGAAGTCTGCTGAAATTCTGGTTCTGACTAAGTTTAGCATTCTGACGTCCCTTAATAATATCCATTTTCAACCCTGCCAATGCTGCCGGATTAGCCTGAGCATCACTAAGTAGAGATTCGAAAAGCTTCACAGCTTCATCCATATTCTCGGCAAGACCACTTAAAGAGACATATGTCTTTTCTGATGTTGAGTTAATAGAGAAATCGCATGCAAGAGCGTAAAAGGCCTGTTTAACCTCTTCAGGAGTCATGGTGGAGGTACCTAAATAATTAAGGTATGAGGCAGCAGTTCCAAGGGCTTTATCCTCATTGCTCCCCATTTCGAAGAGATAAGTAAGCTGGAAAATCTCATTAGTAGTATTCTGTTTATAAAGAACAGGGATTTGAGATTTGGCCGATAAAACAGACATATCTTTTGAGAAATCGAGGAACACAGGCTCAATAGGCTTAACCACAGAGGCTTGAATCTCACGAAGGAAAGCACTTGTGGTATCTCTGTTAGTAAAAATAGGGGTAATCTGTGGTTTGGAAATCTTCAACTCATTAGGATCTTTCCCTTCAAGTTTACGTACAATAGAGTAATTCTGCTTAAAGTTCTCATTGGCAAAAGCGACGATATCCTCTTTGGTGATTTTGGAAATGTTTGAAACCATATTAACCATCTCTTTCCAAGGGACATCATATATATATGAGGTTACGAAAGCATCTACTCTTCCATCGTTACTTTCAGCTGCTTTTATTAACTCGAGTTTGTAATTATTAACAATAGCTTTGAGTAGCTTTTCATCAAAGTTTCCTTGTTTTACATTCTCGATTTCAGCTAATAAAATCTCCTCAATCTGTTCAAGTGTCTGCCCCTGTTTAGGACGTCCCTGAAGCATAAAGATAGAGTAATCGGCTAATCCGTAAGAGCCGCCATAAGAGCCGAGAACTTTTTGCTGCTGATTTACATTAAGGTCTAACAGACCTGCCTGACCATTATAAACCACCTGAGATAATATCTGTAATTTGTCATTATTTACATCATTAATACCGGGGAATCTCCAAGAGAGGGTGACAGAGGGGGACTCAAGACCATATACCTCTTTAACAATAGGTTTTTCAATAGGAGGTTCAGCTTCGAATTGAAGTCTGGTAAGATTAGGATTAGGTTTTAAACTACCGAAATACTTATCGATTATCTTAATTACCTCGTCCGGATTAAAATCCCCTGACATACAGATAGCCATATTATTGGGTACATACCACTCTTTATGGTAATTCTTAATATTAGTAATAGAGGGGTTCTTAAGGTGCTCTTGAGAGCCTAAAACTGTCTGAAGACCGTAAGGGTGTTTAGTAAAGAG
>CAZXOP010000005.1:0-2278 GCA_964642235.1 uncultured Muribaculaceae bacterium | reverse complement strand
AAATAGTGAGCAAGTCCGGTTGTCTCAGAGGGGTCGTTTTTAGCACCAACTTTAACAGCTATGTGCGCTTCAACTCTTGGTTCATCTTTGTTTACTGATAAATAAACCTTTAGTCCATTGGACAAAGTATAAATACGAGTGTTAGTTGGGTCATTCTTTACAGTCTCATATTTGTATTGACTGCAAGAGGCTGCGATTATTAATGTAACCGCAAAAATGGAAATTTTAAGAAATCTATTCATTGTGATTTTAAATGTTTGGTACAAATATAGCTACTATTTAGCTATATTTGCCAAAAAAATAGGACAAAATGAAACTTTTAATAAGGTTAATAGTTTTACTATCAATAATTACAATAACATCCCCTTCAGATATTAAGGGGCAGAACGAATTTGGAGGCAGAGTCAGGTTTGATAGGACAATACATGATTTCGGAGATATAATGATAAGCGAGGGGGATAAGAAGTGTACATTTACTCTCACAAATATTGGAAACAAACCTATTGCCATTCAGAGTGTTATTACCTCTTGCGGCTGCACAGATCCCACATGGACGAAAAAGCCTATAATGCCAAAGGAGAAAGGGGAAATATCCATTGTTTTTAAGAACGATCAGGGACCATATCCCTTCGACAAATCTATTACAGTCTATATTTCCGATATATCAAAGCCTATTATTCTAAGGATTAAAGGGGTGGCTCATGAAAAGAAAAAAAGCCTTAGAGAGCTCTACCCATTCGCCATAGGGGCGTTAGGGTTTAGAGAAGAGAGTAAAGATGCAGGGTATTTAGAGCAGGGGTTAGCATTAAGCGACTCTTTTCAAGTGGCAAATATCTCTAAGAAGAAAATATCTGTAGAGTTTATAAATCTTGATAATGGTCTAACTCTCGCCATAACACCTAACCCCATCGCTGCGGGGAGTAAAGCCACTCTCTCCTACTCTATTGATTCTAAAAAGACCACTTCACCCCGATGGGGTAATAACACCTTTACTGCCTCGATTAAGGTTAATGGGGTCACACAGCAGGGAAAGGTTAGGATTCAGACAATGATTAAGGAGAATTTCTCAGGATACACTGAGGAACAGCGCAGAAATGGTTCTCTTCCTCAACTAAACACCTCTTCATATACACTTGGAGAGTATAAGAGCGGGGAGGTTAAGAAGTTTTCATTTGTCTGTAAAAACATAGGTAAAGAGAAGCTTATCTTCTATAAAATGGAGAGCAAAGAGGGGGGAGATGCGATGAGTTTTGATTATCCGAAAGAGATTTTACCTGGGAAAGAGGGGAAAATAGAGGTTACTATAAATACATCAAAACTTAAAAAGTCAGACATTTATATTCTAACTCTTATTACCAATTCACCGGTTAGACCTATTTTAAGTCTCTTTATCACCACAACCAATTAAACGAGGAGTATATGAAAGAGAAAAGGCAAGGCGATTTTTTCAGTGATTATAAAAATGATGAGTCTGCTCTGATTATTAACGAAGGGGTGGTCCAGCCCCCTATTGTTAACCCGTATCCGAACAGATTTAGAAGAAAGAAAAACAATATTCTTTCTGTAGATGAATATATAGAGGGGATTACCTCAGGAAACACTACTATATTGAGTCAGGCAATTACACTTGTTGAAAGTTCTCTCCCTGCACATAGAGAGATAGCAAGAGAGATTATAACTAAGTGTCAAGCTCTTACTCACTCATCACACTCCATGAGAATAGGGATTACAGGGGTGCCCGGTGCCGGCAAAAGCACCTTTATAGAGGCTTTCGGAGGGCTTGTAACCTCTAAAGGGCATCGTCTTGCAGTACTTGCCATTGACCCAAGTAGCGAAAAGAGCAAAGGGAGCATATTAGGGGATAAGACCAGAATGGAGACTCTCTGCAACGACCCGAATGCCTTTATTCGTCCAAGCCCCAGCGCAGGTTCCCTCGGAGGGGTAGCGCGCAAAACAAGAGAAACCATATTGCTCTGTGAATCTGCAGGTTTCGATGTTATCTTTATTGAGACCGTAGGGGTAGGACAATCAGAAACCACTGTACACTCTATGAGCGACTTCTTTCTACTTCTGATGCTTTCGGGGGCAGGAGATGATTTACAAGGGATTAAAAGGGGGATAATGGAGATGTCGGATCTTATTGCCATAACCAAAGCAGACGGAGAGAATATAAATAAATCGAATATGGCTCGTGCCCTCTATGCCAATGCTCTACACCTCTTCCCACCCACTGAATCGGGGTGGGTACCCACTGCCCTAACCTCCTCGGCAGTAGCCA
>CAZXOP010000004.1:0-42064 GCA_964642235.1 uncultured Muribaculaceae bacterium | reverse complement strand
CAACGTCTCCCTGCACCACGGAAGATACACGCGCCGCATCACATACATGAAACTCATAATGGTTTACAAAGAAACAGAACTTCTCCCCCTCTATCTCACCGCAGACAGCAAGAATATCCCTCGTCTTAAAATCGGGGATTTCCGGAATAATCGGTTTTATCGGTTTGCTCCAGAGATAATTAAACTGTTCAGGACGGTAAAACAATGCCACATCGACCCCTCTTGCTTCGGGGGAGTCGTAGTGGACAATTTGGTAATTCGCCGGTGCAAGTTTCGGCTGCGAAATAAGATCGTCCAAGACTCTTCTGTTTTCTATTTCGGAGACTCCGATAATAGTAGGGAATGCCTTGTTGGAGGAGGCAATAGCAAAGAGAACTTCTGCCATATTAGAGAGCTTCTTGCGGTATTTTGTCTCTGTCCAATCCTTGGGTCCGGTGGGGAGAAACTCATCATCATTTACAAATGGGTCATCATAAATATCGAAGAGGTTCTCCAAGTTATAGAACATTACGGTGTATCGCTTCTCCTGCGCTGAAAGCGAAGCTAAAACTAAAAATAGTAAGCAGGTTATAATAAGTAGTTGTTTTCTCATAACTATAATCCCCAAGCAGATGGGGTAAATTCATTTTTAATAGCTGTTTTCTTATCGTCCGGCAAATTGTTAAAGAATGTTAGTCCTGTCTTTTTTTCCACCCATGCCACAGTTTGAGCATTAGCTGCAGTAGGGTCCCCATAAGCATAAGATTTGTTATCAAACCAAAAGCCGATGGAAGAGTAACTGTTCGAACTCTTTTTATATTTCAAAAGGACTTTAAAATACCCCTGAGGGAGAGCAATATTGTTTCCATTATTGTCTTTAACATAAGAGATAGTAGGGTTTTCAGTGGTAGTAATAACCGGACCTGTAACCACATACAAAGTATCACAAGAGGAGGTATAACCACGCACCTTCGTTTCGAGTTTAGCCCAAATCCCTTGATTCAGAGAGGAGTTTTGGGGAGTCATATTCGAGAAATAGAAAGTAGAAGCATTCATACTATATGAGGCAGTACGTGATGCAGATGGGAGTTGGTGCCCCCTATCATACCCCGGAACCCCCCTAAAGAGAGTTGGTTGCATAGAGGTAGGGATCTTTGGGTCATAATCCCATGCGTTTGACCTCGATTGCGAACCCAAATAAGTAGAACAGAGTGGATAAGCTACCCAAAGAGCTACCCTGTTGACTCCATCATAGAGCATTGAGTAATTTCTGACACTCTTCCCACTAATCGTAGTAAGATGAGATATATAAGCTACTTTGCCACTCGAAGTAACATTAGGAAGCTCCATCCACTTATTGACAATATCGGACTTGAGTTCCGTGGGGCCACCTCCGCCACCTCCACCGGAGGAGGCAAACTCCCCCTGAACAAACCTTTTTTCAAGTTTCTCTTTTCCGAAATCGACCGTTATAAGTACCTCTCTTGAAAAATCCTCTTCGTTCTTTGAGTAAGAAAGGATAATATTACTCTTACTCCCTGAACCAC
Source organism: uncultured Muribaculaceae bacterium (assembly GCA_964642235.1). GTDB lineage: Bacteria > Bacteroidota > Bacteroidia > Bacteroidales > UBA932 > CAYSND01. Next base: position 40,538 of record CAZXOP010000004.1, on the reverse strand, counting down.
TTGTGGGGTTAATGCTAAACCACTCCCCATGATTCCCAAGCGGAGAGGAGAGGGAAATCGTCCACTCTCCATTAGAGGTTATAGTAAGAAACTGCCCTGTGTTATCATAAGCCACAGAGTCTGCCCCAAGGGAGATACTATTCTTAACCTCTTCCGGTCTGTCAGGGTTACAAGACGAAATCATCACCATTGGTAAAATGATGATGATTCCGAATAGGAGATTAGCTCTATGGGAGCGAGATAGCATAGTTATAAGACTTTATTTAACATTAAGTCCCACTATAATACATCTTGGTCCTGTTGCATTATCTGTAGAAAAAGTAAGAGTGGTGGTGGCTGTTATCTCAGTAAGATTAACTTTATAAAAGTCTTTTGACCCAAAAGTAATAGTAAACGGGGGGTTACCTGTTACACCCGCGTTTTTCCCAAGTGCAAATTTCTTTGAAGTTCCACCATCTATTTTTCCTCCACCATTTACAGTTACTGTTACTGTTGATGCTGCTGTTGACCAACCTAATCCATAGAAAGAGAGGGTACAACTTCCTGTTTTAGGAAGAGGTGCTGCAAATGTATAAGTTCCTCCTGCAGTAGATTTACCTATCTTTAATAGAGGATATTTAGTCCCACCTATAGAGGCTTCACCTCCGTAAGCCGAATTACCTGAATCCGAGAAGTTAGTTGCCGGCATAGTAACATTTGAGGTATAAATCCCGTCACCTGCTCCACCAGTCCCATCTCCGGTATCTCCTCCACCACCTCCTCCATCTTCAGGGAATTTACCATCAGCAAACTGAACATTATCAAGACGATAAGTGTTCGCTTTTCCCGTGTAACGGAAAGCTATACAGAGTGATTCAGATGTAGCAAAAGAGGCGAGGTCAATAGTGATGGTATTCCATTTATTTATGGCATCAGCCGCAGCAAATGTTGCATTTTTAAGAACTGTCCAAGTAGCTGTGGTAAAATTACCGGTAAAATTATTTGAAGTTACCACCTCAAATTTGGAATTATCTGCTGTCTGATAATACCAGGCTAAATCAAATTTCAATGTTTTAACCGATGCCCCTTTTACATTAACCTTAGGCATTAGTGCATAAGCAGTAACACTCTCGGCTGTAGAGCTATAAGGTGCTATCTGTAGATATTTGTCAGTATTATAAATACCTGTTTTCCAACCCATATTTACGCTACTTCCGTCAGTGGTAAAGAACATCCATGTCTTATTCTCATAAGCTGCATTGGCTGCAGTAATAGAGACAAAGTTGTCTGCAAATGAAGTCATAGGGGTAATGGCATTCCAATCAGCATAGTTTCCGATAACACCGCCACCGGTTCCACCGCCACCACCTCCATCAAATCTTGCACCTGTAAGTCCTGCATAATCTGATACAGCGGTAATAGAGATCTGATGAGTGGTTCCATAAACCATTGCAATCCCTTTTAAGATTCCGCTCCCTGAGGGGACAGTTTCATCCTTAAAAGTTGAATATTTTGAGGAGAACAATACAAATTTCTCTCCTTTTTTAGAAATAAAGTTCAATGATGTATGCTTATCATCGCTTACAAACTTTTTCCCTTTATCGGCATCATCCACCTGTACATCTTTTACAGCCACATACATAGATTCATGTTTCCCTGAAAGAAGCTCTGCAGCAGTTATCTCCTTAGCAGCTATAACTTTAGTCCCTAATTTCTCTATTCTGTCAAGAGGAACAGCATCCACTTGAAGAGAACCATTGTTATATCTCTGTAATTTAAGGTCTTTGAGCCCCACAGAGAGCTCATCACCGACACCAAACTCAGTATTATTTGCTGCTAAATAGAGAGAAATTCCTGTTTCACCATCTGAAATAACCACAGTTTTAGCAGAGGTGGCATTATTTAGCCCGTTTTTATCAGCAGTGCGATAATTGCTTATCACACTCCCTTTTATGAAATAATCCTGAGTAACAGTAACATCTGCCCCTGTATGCAAAGCCCTTACTGTGGCTATAGGGGTATATTGTTTCTGCACTACCCCCTTTTGAGTAACTTTCAGAGAGGCATAAATAGTTTCTGTCTTAAAATTAATCGTAGCTGTACGATCCTGCTCTTTATTAGGAAGTACCGTTATAGTAATCTTTACAGAGTCTTTTGAAGCCTTACCCTGAGTAACGCTTAATCCAAGCCAAGTGGTTTTATCTGCCCCCTCAGCTATTTCTACAGTCCAGTCTCTATTGGAAAGGAGCGAAATGGTGGCTTCACCTTGCGCTTCACTAAAATCGAGAGTATTAACATTTATACCTATCTCCGCAGCACCATACTTTGGATCCTTATCACAACCTACCGAGAGTAGAATTGCCGCCGGAACAATAAATAATTTTAGTAATTTTTTTAGATTCATAACAAATCGGTTATTTATGGTTAATATTATCTGATGAATAACAAAGGTAAAAAACATATCTCATATTTTTAGAAAAAAAAGATTTTTTAATAAAAATGTAATTAGTTATATTTGTTTATTATTACCTAAAATTTTTAATATGAATAGGAGAAACTTTTTTAAAATTATCTCTGCGGGGGGTGCTGTAATTGCTACTGCTCCGCTGTTAAAAGCAACTGATGTTTCTAAGGTTCTCATTCCAGACGATCTGCCCAAAACTAATATTAAGGAGATAATGGCTACCCCCCGTACAAAAGACTCTATGCCCGGAAAATATCCTGCAAAAGTGGCTCTCTGTAGAAATGAAAACTGTGTAATAGATGATACCCCTTCCGAAGTGGAGGCATATAAGATGTTAACCTCTGTTATGTTAGCACTTACAGGTTCGAGAAATCTGAAAAAAGCTTGGCGAAAATTTGTAACCCCAAAAGATATCATCGGATTAAAAGTTAATCCTGTCGGTGATGCCCTCCTCTCCACCTCTCACGCCCTTACAAAATCCGTCATCAAACAACTTATAGAGGCAGGTATCCCTAAAAAGAATATTATTATATGGGATAGGAGAAGTGAATCCTTGGCAAACGCAGGGTTTACACCTGAAAATTATCCCGGTATTACCATCCTCTCCACTGAGTTTTGTGATGAGAAGGGGAGTATGTATGATAGCGACGGGATTCTATACGGAGAGAAAAACATAGACAAAAGTCAATACTTTTATGCAGACGTAGAAGAAGAGTATGATATATATACCCTCCCCTATATGGTTAATAGCGGAAAATATTCATATTTAACTAAAATCGTTACAGAAAAAGTTACTAAAATTATAAATCTCCCTATTCTTAAAAATGCCGGAAATAGCGTTACTTTATCTATGAAGAACCTCGCTTATGGCTCTATTACTAATACGGGAAGACTCCATAAACTATTTTGGCACCATACCTCAGCGTATGTATGCGCTATGCCTGCATTAAGAGATAAGGTGGTACTAAATATAGTGGATGGAATGAGGGGGTGCTTCGATGGAGGACCTGCCGCCAATCCACAGTTTATCTGTAACTATAATCTTATTATGGCAGGTACAGACCCTGTGGCTGTCGATATGGTTGGATATAAAGAGGTGATACAAAGGAGAATAGACGAAGGAATGAATGTAAAAGATATACCTAAAAATTACACTTTCGCCACATTGGGTGCAGAACTTGGACTTGGTGAAGCCGATATGGGAAAAATAACGGTACTAAATGTATAGCACGATGAAACATATAAGGATTTTTACCCTACTTGTTTTATTTGGAATTACCCTCTCATCTTTTGGGCAGAAATTGGATATGCAGATTAAAAAAGAGAAGAATTTCGAGAAAGAGGCACTCTACGGCTATATAAATGGGGGCTCTGACCTCTTTTTTGAATATGGATTCAACTCGGTCAATGTTCGTGAGGTACGATATAAAGGGTTTGATTATACCATCGAGATTTATAATATGGAGACTCCAAAAAATGCTTTCGGTATCTATTCTGTTCATATTTTTAAACCTTTAAAAGTCGATTATCTTGTTGGGTTTGATTGCCTTTCCAAGTACCAACTTCAAGCTTCCGTAGGGTCACGATATTACTCTATTGTCTTTCCTGCAGGAGAAAAAGCGAGCAGTGGTGCAGAGGAGATTCTTCTTAACCTCCTCTCCGGAGAGAAAAGTAACAATGATTTCCTTCCTCCACTGATTGCCGAACTTGAAAAACCACTCTCAGGGAGATTAAAATATGCAAGAGGGGGACTTGGATTAACAAACATTGATAGTAATATCTCTGAGACCATCTCCACCATTAATGAAGAGGTAATAAAAACCGGTATTTGGATATATACTCCTCCTACCGGTGATATTAAATATTTCTTTGATGCTGACATTTAATAGCGTCACTCCTTTTTCTTACGACCTGATCTTTTGAGAGCATCCTCTATAATCCACAGAAGCTGTCCATTAATACTACGGAATTCATCTGAAGCCCACTTTTCAAGTGCCTCCATGGTCTTAGAGTCCACCCTAAGAACGAAGCTCTTGTTCTTTGAAGACTCTTTCTCCATAATTATTGATGTAAAGTTCCTGTATTAATTACCGGCTGTGCAGACTCATCAGCACAAAGTACGACTAATAGATTACTAACCATTGCAGCCTTCTTATCCTCATCGAGTTCGACTATCTTTTCATTAGAGAGGTTTTCGAGAGCCATTTTTACCATAGAGACAGCCCCTTCCACTATCTTCTCACGAGCAGAGATAATAGCCTCTGCCTGCTGTCTTCTAAGCATAACGGCTGCGATTTCAGGAGCATAAGCAAGATAATTAATCCTTGCTTCGACTATCTCTATCCCTGCCAAAATTAATCTTTGACGGAGTGTCTCCTCAAGCTGTTCATTTATCTCCTGACCACCTCCACGGAGTGTAAGCTCTTTATTATCTGTTCCGAGGGTATCGTAAGCATAGCACCCTGCCACCTGACGAAGAGCCGCATCACTCTGCACACTTACAAAAGATTCGAGGGCACGGCTACGGAGAGCAGAGGAGACCATCCCTTGGACACCCGCAGAGAGGGACTCGGTATCAATTTCAAAGAGAGCTTTATAGACATTGTTCACTTTCCAAACAAGCACAAGCCCTATCATAATGGGGTTCCCATTCTTATCATTGACCTTTATAGGCTCCACATTAAGGTTACGGGCGCGAAGGGAGACTTTTTTCTTAGTAATAAATGGATTTACCCATTTAAGACCATTAGTATAATAAGTACCACGATATTTCCCGAAAAAAACCATTGCACGCGATTCGTTAGGTTCCATCATAACAAATCCGGGGAGTATAAAGATGGCAAGTATAGCGAGTATTATCCCTATCCACTCATAAGGAGGGGTGATAACGAAAAACACAAATGAAGCAATCAATGCTAAAAAAATGAAAATCATAAGAAATCCATTTGTAATAAAACCTTTGAAGGTAAACTCTTTGTTTGTTTCCATGTTATAATTATTTTGATATTATTTTGATATTACAAAGATAGCAACAAATATTTCTAATTTCCAAAAAAATTCTTTTTTTTTATTATATTTGGACTTTAATATCCTTTATGACTGATGAAGAAAATTATCTTTATATTATCTCTCCTACTCACCATTAACTCTGCTTTTGCCCAAAGAGGATTTTCTCAGAAGTTTGTACAAAACATCTCTGCCGACGAGTATAAAGGGGGGACTCAGATATGGGATATCGCTGTTGACACGAAAGGATATGTCTATTTTGCCACCGGAACGAGCATGGTAATATATGACGGAATAAGGTGGAGTTCCTACCCGATGCACGAGGGGAGCTTCCTCAGAGCAGTCTCTTATGATTCTAACAATGGGAGGCTCTACTGCGCAGGAGATAATTTTTTCGGTTATTGGAAAATCAACAGCTATGGTTCTCTCGATTACACCTCCCTCTATGTAAATCCTGACCCGACACAAGGTAAAATTTTCTGGAAAATTATCCTCAAAGGGGATATTGTCTATTTCCATACACATGAAAGCATCTTCTCCTACTCCACCTCCTCTAAAATTCTCTCAGAGGTAATTGCTAATTCCGATATAAGTTATATCTATAAGGTAGAAGACCAGGTCTTCGTCCAGAAAGATAAGGAGATTTATGAAATCAAGGGATCTGAATTATTACCACTTGGAATTCGAATTGAAGATAGGGTTATTGCTATGTCTAAGTCTGAAGGAGATCTCCTTTTTATTCTCGAGCAGAGTGGGTTTTTCAAATTCGAGGATGGTTTGCTTGTAGCGGTAAATAAAAAAAGTAACGAGATCTTTTCAAAGTTGCAGATTTTTTCCGCAAACAGATTTAACGACGAGCAACTTCTTATTGGAACTGTTCTTGGAGGTGCATTTCTTGTCAAAAAGGACGGAGAGATAATAGAGAGGTACAACGAGGAGTCAGGACTCCTCTTTACCACAGTACTCTCCATCTGTAATGACTTACAAAACAATATCTGGATAGGTCTTGATGGTGGTATTTGTAAATTAGATAATAACCCTCGTGAAAAATTCTTTGACGGCTTCAATAAAAAGATAGGACATGCATACGCCTCTCTTATTCATGACAATAAACTCTTTATCGGAAGCAATAAAGGGGTCTTCGTCCTCTCAGAAAGCGGCAATCTCGAAATAATCCCCGGCACACAAGGACAGGTGTGGGATATTCTTCTCTGCGGCGAAGATATCATCTCATGCCACGATAAAGGGCTGCTAAGGATAACTGAGGGTGGATATGAAAAGATACACGACTCTTCTTGGAAAATTTACAAACTACGAGAAGATGACAGGTTTTATATCGTCTCCGATAAATTGGGTTTTTCCCTATTCGAAACCATTAATGGTCGGCTCACCTTTAGAAACCACATAGAAAACTACTCAGGATTCTTCAATAACTGCCTGATCGATAAACATGGATATCTATGGATTAATGGTCTGGATAAATGTGTAAGGAAACTCGAACTCGATAATAATAAAAGAAAGTTTATAGATAACAGAATATACTCGATACCTGAGGCTCAGAAATGGATAGGGATGCACATTGTAGATGGTGACGTAATATTTAACTCGGGTACAGATTGTTTTAGTTATAACCTGGGAAAGGACAGTATCATCCGCAACGACTACTATTCACAACTATTTCAGCTCTTTTTCTCCCCCTCAGAGGCGGTTATCCAAGTCGGAAACCTCTTCTTTAATGCCGGTTCCAATGGGATTGGCATCATAGAGAGGGTTAATAATAAGTTCTTTGTCAAAAAATATATTTTCAACGGTATAAAAGAGAAGCTCATACCTACTGCCTTTCGGAGATTTCAGAAAATAAACGATAGCACTTTAGCTCTTGGTTACAACAATGGAGTTGCTTTCTATAATTTTCAAAAAGAGAATACTGATAATAACTTTAAATTAGAGGTTGTAAAGTTTGAATATACAGTATTTGGAGAAAAAAAATTACTCCCTATTGATAATGCCGGGGTGAGTAACCCTCTTCCCAAAGATGCTGTAAACGTAAGACTCCATTTTAACGGATTGCCCGACAACTACTTTTACGAATATAACTTGGATGGGAAAAAGTGGGAAACCACCTCTATGAAAGAGCCTCTCGATATCCCCTATTTAAAATCCGGGAAACACTATGTTACCATAAAAAGTGAGCTCTTAAATATTCCTGAACAGACTATATTTATAGAGGTTGCCCGCCCTTTTGTCCAAACAATATGGTTCTACCTTATACTATTGGTCTCCACACTACTCCTCTCCTATGCAGTTTACAAAGTATATATTTACAGACTAACCACCATTAAGAACAGATTAATGAAACGACAGCAGGAGTTACTGGAGAGGGAGACCATGAGACATGAAAACGAAATAATGGCGTTAGAGTTAAGAGAGACCCATAAGAAAGTTACAAACTTAACTATGAGCGGTATAGGGCTTAATAACTTCTTAAACGACTTGGAAAAAGAGATAAAAGAGCTAAGTAATGACTTGGACAATCCTCAGCTAAAAACCAAAATAAAGAGTCTGCTCAGAGCTATTAATAACCACAAGAACAGCGTAGAAAATTGGCGACTATTTGAAAAGTATTTTAACAATCTCTATGATGGATTCTTTGATAAACTTAAAGCTGCATACCCTTCTCTTTCAAATAATGATCTCAAACTCTGCTCATATATTAAACTCGGACTATCTACTAAGGAGATAGCTTCTCTTTTAAATATCTCCCCTTTTAGCGTGGAAACAGCCCGACACCGCCTAAGAAAGAAAATGAATCTTGAAACTGAAGTTTCGCTTGCCGAAACTATATCAAAAATCATTCAATAGGCGCTGTCAAGGTGTTATATTTTATATACACCTGATTATCAAGAATATTATTTACCGAAAAATGAAAATTGTCAAGGTCTATATTTTGGCTTGACTTTTTATGTAGTGTTTTTGTAATGGTATATATATAAGGTATTTTGGTTTATTTTGTTAAACTTTGCCAAAGCTGATTAGCTCATTGTTGATTTACAACTTTATTAAAACACAATTATATGAAGAAATTTGTTTGCTTATTTTTCACACTATTCTTCGCTTCTACAGTGATTTTTGGACAGAAAATCTCAATTAGCGGTAGCGTAGTGGGTTCTGACGATGGTCAGCCCATTGTTGGGGCTTCAATTGTAGTAAAAGGTCACCCTATCGGAACCACCTCTAACGAGAATGGTTCATTCTTTATTGACCTTCCTAGTTACGGCAGCATCATCCAAGTTTCATTCTTAGGGATGAAGAGTGTCGAAATTACTATTAATAACAACTCTCCTATTTTCGTAAAACTAGATCCGGACTTAGTAATTATGGAAGAGGCTGTAGTTACTGCCCTCGGCATCAAACGTTCCGAAAAAGCACTTGGATATTCAGCCCAAAAGGTTAGTAACGAGAAGCTTCAAGTGGTAAAGAGTGTTGATATGGCAGCCTCACTTACAGGTAAGGTTTCAGGGTTAATGGTTAAGAACTCCAGCGATTTCGCCTCTGCTCCTACCGTAACTCTTAGAGGTGAGACTCCACTTATCGTTATAGATGGTGTACCTTATTCTAATATGACACTCCGAGATGTAGCCAATGACGATATTGAATCATTGAGCTTTTTGAAGGGTGCCACCGCTTCTGCTCTATACGGATATAGAGGTTCAAGTGGTGTAATTATGATTAACACTAAGAATGGTAAAGGGGAAAATGACGGAATCACTGTAAATCTTTCGACTAACACGATGTTTGCAGCAGGTTTTGTAGCTATCCCTAAAGTTCAAGGGATATATGGTAGAGGTACTACCAATGCCTACAGTAAAAACTCTGATGAGTCTTGGGGTATGGTAATGGATGGCAGCATGCAATTACAGTGGGATCCATTTAAAAAAGAGGATAGAGTTTATGAATATCGTCCTGTCGGAGTAAATAACTTTAAGAATTTCCTTGAAAACTCCTACATTACGAGCAACAACCTCAGCATAGCCTATAATTCTAAAAATGCCTCTTTGAGAAGCTCTATTGATTGGACAGGAACAAAGGGTCTCTATCCTAATAGTATGTATGATAAATACGGCTTCACCTTAGGTGGGGAGTTTAGAGTTAAAAAACTTACTTTCAGTTCAAATGCAGCTTATCACAAACAGACCTCTCCAAACATCGGTTTTAACGGATATACCTCTTACGACCCGATGTACACCCTTTTAATTTGGACTGCACCTGACTATAATATTCTCGACTATAAGAATAATTACTGGATGATTCCTAATGTTAAGCAGAACTTTACTTATAAGAATACCCACAACAACCCTTACTTTGACCGTAACGAAAAAGTAAAAATGGTTGACAGGGATATCTTTAATATAGCAGCTAATGTAAATTATGATTTTACCAAGTGGCTAAAACTTACAGTTCGCTCAGGGCTTGATTTTTACCTTGACAGGGAGGACTTAAAGGTCTCTAAAGACTCTTATGTCTCCACAGGTAATACAAGTGCAGCAGGGGCAGGATTCTGGAGTGGGCAGTGGACAGGTCTTTATGCTACCGGAAGAAGAACAGGATATAGTATGAATAATGATATGATCCTTTCAGGCGACTATACATGGGGAGACTTCTCATTAGAGGGGCTTGTTGGGGGGACCATCTTCTTCTCAAGAGACGAAACCATCGGTGCAGCCACCAAAGGGGGAATCTCAATACCGGGCTACTTCTCACTTAAAGCATCTGTTGAGTCTCCTACTGTAAGCTCATCAGTTTACAAACAGCAGGTAAACTCTGTTTACGGAAGATTAATGTTTTCTTGGAAAAGGATGTTATTCGTAGAGGGAACTCTCAGAAATGACTGGAGCTCTACCCTTCCAAAGGATAATAGCTCATATATGTACCCTTCTGTTTCAGGGAGTTTTGTTATATCTGAACTCCTTAAAAACACATCTCACTGGTTAGATCTTTGGAAAGTTCGCTCTTCGTGGACTGTCTCTAAAACTCCTCCGGGGATATATGAAACTAATACCACATTCTCCGTTCAGAACCCCTCATGGGCAAACTTTGCCTCCGCTACCATGTCAAGATCTCTCCCTCCTATCGGCATCCTACCACAGTCTGCTAATACATTTGAAGTCGGTACACAAGGGATGTTCTTTAAGAATAGGCTTATGTTAGACGTTTCATACTACAGCAAACTTATGTATGACTTCCTAAAGACAGGACCTATTTCTATAGCTTCTGGATATGTAGGGACATTTGTAAATACGGAAGAGAAGATTACCAGAAGAGGGTGGGAGGTTACACTTAAAGGGACTCCAGTTCTAACTTCGGATTGGCAGCTTGACCTCGATTTGAACTGGTCAAAATATGCTCGCTACTATACTGCATTGGATAAAAAATACTCACTAGATAGACCTTGGGTAAAGGAAGGGAACAGAGTAGATGCTTATGTACTTCAGGATTATGCTTTAGATCCTCAAGGAAACCATATCTTCTCAAATGGACGCATACAATTTAATCCTTTCTACTCCGTATATGGTTATTCCGACCCTGACTGGATGTGGGGATTAAATGGCTCGCTCCGTTATAAAAGTTTCACATTCTCCTTCTCAGTGGACGGAAGAGTTGGTGGTTTAACCAATTCGCTAACAGAAAGCTACTTATGGGTGGCAGGTGCGCATCCTAAATCAGTTACTGCTGCACGTGCCGCTGACGTGGCTAACCCTGGAAGTGCTAACTTCATAGGTGAAGGAGTTAAAGTGGTATCAGGAACCGTAGCTTATGACGCTTATGGAAATGTTCTTTCAGACAACAGAGTATATGGGAAGAACGATATAGCCACCACATTTAACAGGTATGCAAAAGATATGCACGCCGGAGTTGCCTGGGGAGGCGCAGGTCGTCCTGCCGATACCTTCTCTACCACCTTTATTAAGCTTCGTGAGTTGGCTTTAAGCTACTCGCTTCCTAAGCCTATAATTAAGAGCTGGGCAAAATCTGTCTCTGTAGGAGTTACTGCTCAAAACATGTTTATGTGGGCTAAAGACTTCAAATATTCAGATCCTGACGGTGGTTCAGATAACTTTACTGACCCCTCCGTTAGATATCTTGGTTTTAATGTTAAATTTTCTTTCTAAAAATGAGTAATATGAAAACAATAAATAAAATAATAGGTCTTATACTTATTTCTTCACTTACTCTTGCAGGATGCTCGAACTTCGATGATTTTAATACAAATCCCGATAACAGCACACTCGTAACCCCCGAAATGCTTGCAACGGGTGCTTTAAAAAACACTTTTAGATTTGCTGCTGACGGGAAAGCATATACAAGTTTTCAAGCACTACCAAAATATGTAGCTTATGCTGCTGAGGTCCCTATGGAGGCACAATATAACCTTATAGGTACTTGTAGCTTTGAGTCATACACTAACCTTCCCAATCTTGAAAAGATGGTAGAGTATGCCACCGGAACAGATTACGAGAACTCTTTCAAGGGACTACAGCTTTTTATAAAAGCATTTAATGGTTATAGACTTACCATGCGCACCGGTGACATCCCTTATTCCGAAGCAGGTAAAGGGAAGCAAGGGATTCAATACCCTGTTTACGATACTCAGGAGTCTGTTTTAAAAGCAATTTTGGAAGACTTAAAAAAGGGAGAGGAGTTTTTTAAAGCGGGTAAGAACTTCACCGGGGATATTATCTATGGTGGAGATATAGTTAAGTGGCAGAAAGCATGTAATGCTTTGCAACTAAAGGTTATGATGTCTATGAGTAGAAAAATCACAGCTGAGCAAAAGGCAAGATTTGCCGCTATTGTCTCTTCCGGGAAACTTATGGAGTCAAATGCTGATAACCTCGAACTAAAATATACCGATGCTACAGGGACATGGCATCCTCTCTATAACCAACTAATGTTTAACTCTGCGACAGTAGTCTCTTCTGTCGTTATTGACGCGCTAAAAACTCTTAACGACAGAAGACTATTTTATTTTGCAGCACCTGCGATTGCAAAATTAACAGCAGGGGGTGCTGCTAATGACTTTAACTCTTATGTGGGAGCAGATCCCTCTATGGACTTTAACACATTGAACGTAGCTTTCTTGGCAGGTAAATATTCTTTGATAAACGATCGTTATACTAAGGTTAAAGCAGGAGATCCTTTCCTCTACGTAAGCTACGCAGAACAATGTTTAATAATTGCTGAAGCTATTGAATTAGGATGGGTTTCTGGCAATTCTGAAACATATTATAAGAATGGAGTTACTGCAGCCCTTAATGCTGTAGCAAGTTATGACGCGACCAATACTTACAACTCCAATATGAAAATAGATGCCGGATACATCGGTGGTTATTTTGTAGGAGCGGCTGCTTACAAAGCCTCTTCAAGTGACAGACTAAAACAAATCTGGTTACAAAAATATCTAATGAATTTCCAGCAGGATGGTGATGGGGCATTTTTCGAATATCGCAGGACCCAATACCCCGTACTTCCGATTAATGCTGCCACTAGCATGAATATTGACGATAAAACCAAAATTCCTGTTAGATGGAAATATCCAACTGACGAAGTTCAGAATAATGGAGAAAACTTAAAGAGTGCCCTAAAAAGACAATATGATGATTATGATGGCATCAACAAAGTGATGTGGTTATTAAAATAGGTTAGAAATGAGAAAAATAGTAGTGTTATTGGCGTTTGTACTTTGTTCTTGCACATCCGATAAAGAGTGGAAGATGGTGTGGAATGATGAATTTAATTATTCAGGGTTGCCTGACAGTACGAAGTGGAACTTCGATACTGCCGGCAACTCCATCGGATGGGGTAATAACGAACAACAGTTCTATACCGATCAAGACACAAACAATGCTATTGTTAGTAATGGTATTCTAAAAATCACAGCACATAAAGAAAAAGTAGGTGATAAAAACTACACCTCTGCAAGACTTACAACTAAAGGTAAGGGAGACTGGTTATATGGAAAAATGGAGGTTAAGATCAAAGTCTCTCCCGGAAACGGCTTATGGCCCGCTGTTTGGATGCTTCCCACCGATAACATATATGGAAGATGGCCTGATTCCGGAGAAATAGACATAATGGAATATGTCGGCTACGACAGAGGTGTAGTTCACTCTACTGCACATACAAAAAAACATAATCATATAATAGGGACACAAATAGGTGAGAGCCTAAGGATTCCTGATTTAGAATCAGATTTTCATGTTTACTCCATAGAGTGGGATGAAAACTGTTGGAAAAGTTTTGTTGACGGAAAGCACTATTATACTTACACAAATGACGGCACAGGGTTTGAATCTTGGCCATTCGACCAAAAATTTCACTTAATTATTAATCTTGCTGTCGGAGGAAATTGGGGAGGGGTTAAAGGTATTGATGATAGTATATTCCCCTCCTCCATTGAAATAGATTACGTACGAGTTTATAAAAAGATCTAAATATGAGAAAGACCACGCTTTTAATTTTATTATTGACCTTCCCTTTAACTATTCAAGCACAGAGACTCTCAATAAAAGAGAAAGTTGACAGTGTAATCTCTTTAATGACACTTCAAGAGAAAATCGGACAACTCAATCAATACACAGGAGACCATGCTTTAACAGGTCCTTTAAACAATCAAAGCGATAAAAGAGAAGCCATTATAAAAGGAGAAGTAGGGTCTGTTTTAAATATTCATGGGGTAACAAATGTTCGTAAAGTTCAAGAATATGCCACGCAGTCAAGACTTGGAATACCATTGCTCTTTGCACTCGATGTAATCCATGGATACAAAACCACTTTCCCCATTCCTCTTGCTGAAGCAGCATCATGGGATTTGGATGCCATTGAGAAGTCTGCTAGAATTGCTGCTATTGAGGCAGCAGCGGCAGGTGTAAATTGGACTTTCGCACCTATGCTTGATATTGCAAGAGATCCTCGTTGGGGAAGAGTAATGGAGGGGGCAGGAGAAGATGTATTCCTCGCTTCCAAGATTAGTGAAAGGAGAGTGAATGGCTTTCAGGGAAAAGCATTGGGAGACACTAACTCCATTTTTGCCTGTGCGAAACACTTTGTAGGGTACGGTGCCGCCGAAGGAGGAAGAGATTATAACACCACTGACATAAGTGAGAGACGCCTTTTTGAAACTTATTTTCCACCATTTGAGGCCGCCGTTAAAGCGAATGTAGGCTCCTTTATGACCTCTTTCAACGATATTAACGGGTTCCCCTCTACCGGCAACAAATGGCTATACAGAGATATTCTGAGGGATAAATGGAACTATAGCGGAATAGTGGTAAGTGATTGGGGGGCCATTGGGGAGCTTATTGCACATGGATTTGCAGAAGACCTTTCGGAAGCCTCCAAAAAAGCAATTATTGCAGGTGTGGATATCGATATGGAGAGTAGTGCATACATTAAACATTTGCAAAACCTTATAGAAGAAAAAAAGATAGATGAGTCACTAATAGATGAAGCTGTAAGGCGAATTTTATATAAAAAGTTTGAATTAGGGCTGTTCGACGACCCCTTTAAGTACATAGATGTGAATCGCGAGGCAAGAGAGCTAAACAACCCTGCCCATCGCAAGTTTGCAAAAGAGATAGCAGAAAAAAGTATCGTTATGTTAAATAGGGACGAGTCAGTTCTTCCCCTGAAGGATAATTTACGAACCATCGCGGTAATAGGACCATTAGCTAAATCAAGAGAGGATATGAAAGGAAATTGGTCTGTCCCATGCGATAATTATGATGACTATATCTCCCCTTATGACGGATTACTAAAAAGGGTTCCCTCCACCACTAAGATGCTCTATGCTAAAGGGTGCGAAGTAGAGGGCTCCGACAAAAGTGGCTTTAAAGAGGCTATTCGAGTTGCGAAGAAAGCAGATGTGGTATTAATGTTTATGGGGGAAAGTTGGCACATGAGCGGTGAGGCAAAAAGCAGAACAGATATCTCTATTCCCGGTGTTCAGGAGGAACTTATAAAAGAGATTCACAAAACAGGAAAGCCTATTGTACTGCTTCTATTGGCAGGAAGACCGTTGACCTTCCCGTGGTGTGCAGAAAATATTGGATCTATTATTTACACATGGTTTTTAGGAATTGAAGCAGGAAATGCCATCGCCTCTATTCTATATGGGGACTATAACCCCTCGGGCAAGCTACCTATGTCATTTCCTCGTTCAGTAGGACAAATCCCTCTCTATTACGACCATAAAAATAGTGGCAGACCATTATTGGATGAGAATAAAATAGAGTATGTCTCTGCATATATCGACTCGAAAAACACGCCCCAGTACCCCTTTGGGCATGGACTCAGTTATACAACCTTCACCTTTTCAAATCTTCAAACAGATAAGAAAGAGATTAAAAAAGGGGAAACTATCACTATCTCCTGTGACGTTAAAAACAATGGGAAATATGGGGGAGAAGAGGTTGTTCAGCTCTATATCCGTGATAGAGTCGCTTCAGTCACAAGACCTGTAAAAGAGTTAAAAGGATTTAAAAAAATCTTCTTAAAGCCTGGCGAATCTGCCAAGGTTACATTCCATATCGATAATGAAGATTTGGCTTTTTACAATGAGTCAATGGTAAAAGGAGCTGAGAGTGGGATATTTGATCTATATATAGGTTCATCCTCTGAAAAGATAGAACTTGTCGGGAATTTTTTCCTAAATATCTGAGAAAAACCAATTATTTTTCCTTATATTTGAGATTCATTCTAACTCTTTACAGTTATGGGCTTATTATATGTTAACGAACACATTAACTGTCGCTACTATCTGAGAGACAGCTTGTCGGGGTTTCACCTCCATAAGTATGAAAAAGGATATAATATACCTAATAGCGAAACATCTCTTAATTATATAATATTCCTTTTAAAAGGGAAAGCCCGTTTCCAGTGCAATGAATTTAATATTCTCCTCTCTGCAGGAGAGATGCTCTTCGTCCCAAGAAACAGCAATGTGCGAATCTCTATCCTTGAAGAGAGTGAATCAATGGTTTCTGTTTTTGACAATGCCACACATCTCTGCACCCGCAGCAGCATTTCCGAGCTTTCGGAGATCGCTAAGACAATAAAATTCGCGACAAAACCTTTCGAAATTAAAGAGCAACTTATGAAGTACTTGGAACTTCTAAGAATGTACTTAGAGGATAAAGCTAACTGTCGTCACATTCATGAGATTAAACTTCAAGAACTCTTCTGGGTATTCAGACTCTACTACTCAAAAGAGGAGTTAGCCTCCTTTCTCTACTACATAGTTGGAAACTCCTTTGAGTTTAGAGAAAAAGTCTATCAAAACTATACAAAGGCCGGCACTGTAGAAGATTTGGCTAAACTATGTAATGTCGCCCTACCTACATTTAAAAGACAGTTTGATAAAGAGTTTGGGGAGGCTCCCTATACTTGGATGCAAAAAAGAAGGGTAAGCAGAATACTTTTCTATCTCTCCGACCCCGACATTCCATTGAAAACCATAGCAGATGATCAAAACTTCCCCTCCCTCTCTCATTTAGTCAGATTTTGCAAGAAATATATTGGAAAAACACCGGGAGAAATTAGAAAAACAGAAGAAAAAACATAACGAGAGTCATTTTTTGATACGAATTGGTCATTATTGTATAGATTTTAAGAATACCTTTGTGTCGATGAAATTTTCATCGTTTGCGACAATGATTTATTTAACTTGACAAATCTGTTTAATCTCAAAACCCACTGATGATATTAACAGTAAAAAGGATGACTAAAGGGTCATCCTTTTTATTTGAGGGTCTAATTAAAGAATTTGTATATTTGCTGCTATGAATATTGAACACAACAAACAAGAATACCCGCCGATGCATACGGCAGAGCACATTTTAAACCAGACAATGGTTAGAATGTTCGGGTGCGAACGATCACGTAACACCCATATTGAACGCAAAAAGAGCAAATGCGACTATCACCTCACCGAGGCACCCACGGAGCAACAACTTCGCGAAATAGAGGCAAAGGTCAATGAAATTATTGCCCTTAACCTCCCTGTGGAGGCAGCTATTCTTCCACTTGGAGAGCTCCCTGCTGAGGTAAACACCGCAAAACTCCCCAAACAATATCAAGAGGAGATCGCCTCTGGGAACCCTACTTCCAAAATAAGGATTGTAACTGTCGGGGATTACGATATTTGCGCCTGTGCAGGACAACATGTCGCCAACACCTCCGAAATAGGGAGATTCTTCATTACCACCACCGATTTTAATGATGGTGTTCTAAGGGTAAGGTTTAAACTCGACGAATAACAAGAAAGAATAGCAAACTTTGTGAGATATAAACACATTTTTAGTACTAATAATGTGTTTTTCTATATCTTTGTCGTAGGTTTTAATTGAAACATTATGCAAAGAAAATTATTACAGTCGTTATTAGAGTGGAAAAACAGCGAAAAGCGCTTGCCATTATTACTTGAAGGGGCACGACAGGTTGGTAAAACTTACCTCCTCGAAACACTTTTTGGCAAAAAGTATTTTAAGAATGTAATTCGCATAAATTTTGAAAAAGCAGATCTGGAATTACTTACCTTATTTGATGGTAACATAGAACCACAAAGAATTATCGACTATTTATCATTAAGATTTAATGTTGTTATTGTCCCAAGCGATACCTTGTTGATTTTTGACGAAATTCAAGAAGCTCCCCGTGCCCTAACTTCGCTAAAGTACTTTGCCGAAGATGCACCCGAATATTATATTGCAGCTACTGGGAGTTTACTCGGAATTGCCTTGCATAAAGGCACTTCATTCCCTGTAGGTAAAGTCACACGATTACGGCTCTATCCTATGGATTTGGAAGAGTTTTATTGGGCTTTTGGTAAGCAAAATCAAACCATCGAGGCGCACGAAGCGATCAAAAACAGAAGAAAACCACTAATCGAGTCTGATTTTCAAGATTTATTTCAACAGTTTTTGGCAGTTGGCGGAATGCCGGCCGCAGTAAAAGAATGGACAGAAAGCAAAGATATTAGCCATGTTGAAATGATTTTAAAAAATATTCTTGCCGACTATAAAGACGATTTCAGCAAACATACGAGCAATACAGAATCTCGAAAAATTGGGAACTTATGGCGCAGTATTCCACAACAATTTGCCAAAGAAAATCATAAATTTGTCTATAAAACCGTTGAGCCATCGGCTCGAGGAAGAGATTATGCTTTTGCAATTGACTGGTTAATGGACGCGGGTTTGATTTATAAAGTCAATATAACCGCTCATGGTGACAAATTGCCTCTCTCTTTTTATTCGGATAATTCCGATTTTAAGATTTATGCTCTTGATGTTGGATTATTGAGACAGTTGGCAAATTTGCCAGCCTCGATTGTAGTTGGCGACGATAATATTTGGTCAAACTTTGGGGGTGCTTTTGCTGAGAACTTTGTGCTACAGGAGTTTCGTTCTCTTGGTTTTGAAGAGACATACTACTGGGCAAGCAATGCAGGCAATCCAAATCAGCCCAAAGGGAGAAGCGAACTTGATTTTATTATTTCATACAAAAATAAAATTCTCCCTATTGAGGTGAAATCCGGCGAACAGGTTAAAGGAAAAAGTTTAAGAGTTTTTCGCAATAAATATAAACCTGAATTAAGTTTACGTTTTTCATTAAAGGGATTGGAGTACAACGAAGGCTTACTGAACATTCCGCTCTATTACTCGTTTTTACTTAAAGACTTACTTGCTCCACCCCACACTTTGGGTTAGGGTAATGATTTGAGTCTCGGAGAGGGAGAGTCTTTTAGAGAGGATGGCTCTATCAACCATAGCCCTTGCTACCGTGGATAATCCTACAGAGGCACAATATAGATAACAGTTTTGAGAAATATAACCTGTATTGGCAAAGGTCGCTTCGATTACTCCGCGCTCATCTTTCCCTTTTATCTTAGAGGTATCTGAAACGAAAATCAGGTTCAGAGGAGCTGTTCCGACAAACTCCTGCATCCCTGTCTCGCTTCTTAAATCCTCATCACTATGCCATCTTAAAACATTATTCAGAGCATCATAAATATAAACCCCTGACGCTAAAGCCACATATACATCTATCTCCTGACGATTATGAGAAGAGGGGGCTGTCCGTTTCGTCTCCCTATTATAACCCCAAGTAGCCCAGAGCAGATCTGAAAGAGTCTGTAAATCGAGTTCACGGGGGGAGAACTCCCTACCGGAACACCTCTTATCTAAAGCCTCCATTAAAGGCATTCCCCCTTTACGATTAGGGGAGGGTAAACTTATATCCTTTTTTAACATCCCATCTTGAAGATTAAAAATCAACTTACCGAAGAACTCCGGGCGATGAAAGTTCGGAGTATCGGTCTCTATCGGATTCCAACTTAAATAGTGGGGATAAGGGGTTTCATCTCCACATTTATAAAAATTCCCTGTGATATATTCAGGTAGATTCTTCCCATCGAGGGAGAGTATGTCGAAAGGGATCCCTATCACAAGATGCCAATTAAACTCCCCTACCTTTTTCTCTATCGGCACCCCTCGCTCAAAAGAGGTATATCTTACAATTCTCTCCATCGCCTCCGAAGGGAGCCTCTCAAACTCACTCCTGGAGACACGCTTAGCAGCAAGCATAGTCCCAATACAGTTCGTCTCAAAATTATAATACCCTGAAAAAGAGGGGACTTTAACAAAGAACTCCACACAGCTATCCTGCCACACTTTTTCGTGATCCTGAGTCTCCACACCCCTTATTCCCTTCTCCGAAACAAAGAAAGAGAGGAAGAGTTTACTCTCTGAACGGGCAATATAAAAATCGACCTTGGGTGGATTAGGGAAAGAGTCCCAATTGATGGTTCCGATAACTCCGTGACTCCCTTTTCCTTTTAATTCGTTTACAAGACTCTCCCCTTTAAGAGAGTCCAAACCTGCTAACAGGGGTATTTCTATAGCCTTCATAATATCTGTTTTCTGTGCATAGCCAATACTAAAATCGCTAAGCACCATTATTAAAAGCAAAGTAACAAAATATTTTATACTTTTTCTCATAAAGCAAATATATAAATTGTATAGTTTAGAAAAAAATTTTTGTATCTTCGTGACATTCTTTAAAATGTTGAAAAATGGCTATAAGTAGAAGAAATTTCCTAAAAGCGGCAGGAGGTCTTGCTGCTCTTACCATTTTACCAAGGAAGGTACTTGGTGGAAAAGGTTTTATTGCCCCAAGCGACCAACTTACCAAAGGCATTATAGGTGTCGGAGGTATGGGAATGGCGCATATCGATTACACTGAAACGCGGCTCACAGCTCTCTGTGATGTCGATAAAAACCACCTAAAAGCAGGGTTACGTTACACCAAACATCTTGCTGAAGGGGGTGCAAAACATGTTTCGCGGAACATTGCGGCTTACTCTAATTTTATGGAACTTATTCATGACCCGAATGTGGATATTGTCCATATAGTTACCCCTCCTCATTGGCATGGAATTATGTCAGTCGAGGCAGCCAAGGCCGGAAAAGATATTTTCTGCGAAAAGCCAATGACTAGAACCATCGGTGAAGGGAAAAAAGTAATGGAGGCAGTTGCAGCCCATAACAGCATTTTCCGTCTTAACACTTGGTTTAGGTATGACGACACTTTCTATGGATTGGGCACTACTGTAAAACCATTAAAGAAACTTATTCAGAGTGGACTTTTAGGGTGGCCCCTTAAAGTAACCCTCTCTAAACATACAGGTTTTGACTGGAAATTCTTCTGGGTAGGGAAAGAGCATCTTACCCCCGAACCGGTTCCCGCAGAGCTCGATTATGAAATGTGGCTTGGTCCTGCCCCATACAAACCTTATAACCCACATAGAGTTCATAACACCTTCCGTGGGTATTGGGACTACGATGGCGGTGGACTTTGCGATATGGGACAACACTACTTAGACCCTGTACAATATCTCCTCGATAAGGATGATGAGTCCCCTGTTAAAGTAGAGATAGATGCACCTCAACAGCATTATGATGCAGTAGGTACTTGGCGTTCTATTACTTATACTTACGCCGACGGGTGTCAGATAGTACTCTGCGGTGAGGATTTTGGAGACTCCAAAGCCCCCTATATTTCAGGTCCAAAGGGGAATGTTTATAATAATTTCATTTGCGATATCCCTAACTGGAGAATGAAATTAGCAGAGTTCCCTGACCCTATCCCTCAAAACACCGACTTTTATGAGTGCGTAAGAAATCGCCAAAAGTTCGCTCTTAACGAGATTAATGGACATAGAAGCTGTACTCTTGTAAATATAGGGGCAGTAGCCCTTCAGCTTAATCGTACCCTCGAATTTGACTCCCAAAAGATGGAGTTTATAAATGATGATGCCGCCAATAGCCTTGTTTATCAGCCAATGCGTGCACCTTGGAAAATTTAAAACCAAAAGCCTTATGAAACGGATACTATTATCAATAATTATTTCGCTCTTCTGTCTCTCCCTCCCCGCTCAGAATGCCAATAGGCTTACAACCACCAAAATAGGGGATGCCCTTAACCAGCTCCCCGCTCAGAATGAGTCTGTTTACATCAGACTGATGAATGATATTATCTCCACAGGAGACGAGGGGTTAAACATGTTGCTTAGCATGTTACTAAGAAAAGATGAGAGCTTTGTTCCGGTACAATATGCCATAGCAGGACTTTGTGCCTCCTCCACGAAGAGTGACTTCCCTGCTTCTCAGAGAGAATCCATTAAAAACGCCCTCCTTAAAACGAAAGAGGCACTCCCAAAAGATAAAAACGGGAAACCTGATGGAACAATAGAGGGATTCCTCGTAAGACAACTTATGGTTATGGGGGAAGGGGGAAAGGCCCCCGCAGTAGCACCTCAACTAACTCCAAAGGAGGCAGTTAAAGCACTTAAAGATTCTGAAAAGGTGGCAAAGAGGGACCCCTCCCCTAAAAATGTCTCCGACAGATGCGTTGCAATAGAACAATATATAAAGGTAGTGGGAATTACAGAGGGGGAAAAAGAGATCTTGAAAGCTCTTAAAGACCCTTGCCGCAGATACCGCTTCGCAACACTTTACGCAGTGGGGGACACCCCCGCTGCTCCCCTTTATGCAAAGATTACTGCTCTGATGCCAAAACTCTCAGATGAGGCTCAGGCAGACATTGCATGGTGGTTTGGAGAGCAGAGGGAGAAAGGGAACATCCCCGCACTCCTCCCATTGTTGGAATCCAAGAACTTCGAGCTTCGCAAAACTGCTGCCCACGCCCTTACAAAAATAGGTGCTCCTGAAACATTGCCACAAGTGGCATCCCTCCTCACAGACCCTGACCCCTCGGTGGTGCTAATGGGAGAGGAGGTTCTTAAAAGCTACCCGGGGGATGTTGCAAGTGCAGTGGTTCCATTGTTGTCTAGCTCCTCAAATGAGGGGAAAGTAGCCATCCTCCACCTCATTGCACAGCGAAAAGCAATGAAACATCGTGAGGTTCTATTGGGATTTCTAACCTCCGACAACACCCCTCTTCGCACAGTAGCATTTAAGGAGTTAAAAGAGGTAGTAACCCTACAAGATCTCAATATGCTCTACTCCCTCTTAGAAAAATGCACCCCTCAAGAGGTTCCTTCAGTACAAGAGGCAATAATGTCTGCCCTTTCAGCGAAACCTCGCAATGAGCAGTATAACCTTTTAGTTGCCCGTAAAGATGCTGTCTCTGTAGAGAAACAAGATCTCTATTGGCCTATGGTAATGAATAGTGCTAATATCCTCGACCTATATAATATAATACTCGGTATCCCTGCCGACAAATCGGAACTTTTCGAAACAGCCTTCTCTGCTCACCATAAATTAACCACCCAAAGTGGCTTCACAGGGGCACAAAAGCTCCTTTTCCTAAGGAAAGAGATGGAGTTTGCAAGAACCACCCAGCAGAAAATTAAGATATTGGAGAGTGTGGCCACCACCGATGCATTCCTCGGAATTATTTTTGCCGGAGAATATATTGATGACCCTCTACTTCAGCAACCTGCTGCTCAGGCCGTAAGGCTTATTGCCACTCGAAACTCCTCGTTCCATGGTCCCGAAGTTACTGCCCTTCTTAAACGTGCCACCAAGGTAATTAAAGGTCCCGACTCTGGTTATGAAATAACCGCCATTGAACAACACCTCGATAATCTCCCAAAAGATGAGGGATTTGTATCGATGTTTAACGGTAAAGACCTGACCGGCTGGAAAGGACTCTTCCATGAAAATCCCCTTGAAAGGGCAAAGGTTAAAGGGAAAGAGTTAGCAAAAGCCGAGGCGAAAGCTGATGAGATGATGCGAAAGAACTGGATGGCGGAAGATGGAAAGATAATCTATCACGGTAAAGGGTATGACAATCTCTGCTCTATAAAAGAGTATGGGGATTTTGAACTTTACATTGACTGGCTACTCTACCCCGAAGGGACAGAGGCTGATGCAGGGTTATATCTCCGCTCTCTCCCTCAAGTTCAGATTTGGGACACAGCCCGCGTTCATGTAGGGGCACAGGTAGGCTCAGGTGGACTTTATAACAATACTACCAACCGTGACACTCCACTCTGCGTGGCCGACAATGGTCTTGGTCAGTGGAATAGCTTCTACATAAAGATGGTCGGAGAGAGAGTTACGGTTTATCTAAATGGTATTTTAGTAACGGACAATGTTATCCTTGAAAACTATTGGGACCGTTCATCTCCCGCCTTCCCTATCGGACCCCTTGAACTCCAAGCTCATGACAGCAGAGTGGCATACCGTAATATCTATATCCGCGAACTCCCCTCTGTAAAACCAATAACACTCTCAGCAGAGGAGGCTAAAGAGGGATTTGACCTCTTATTTGACGGAGTCTCTCTAAATAAATGGAAAGGGAATAAAACAGGCTATGTTCCACAAAATGGTGAACTTGCAGTCCTTCCCGCAGCCGAAAGTGGTGGAGACCTCTACACAGTAAAAGAGTATGGCGATTTCATCTTCCGCTTTGAATTTAAGCTTACTCACGGTGCTAACAATGGTGTCGGGATACGCACACCTGGGCATGGAGATGCTGCCTATGAAGGGATGGAGATACAGATATTGGATCACTTTAATGCCATTTATCAACCTTGGTTACTCCCTTACCAGTACCACGGAGCAGTTTATGGGATTATCTCTCCTACTAATTTTAATGCTTTACGTCCGGTAGGAGAGTGGAATGAGGAGGAGATTTACTGTAAAGGGACATATATCCGAATTACCCTAAATGGTCAAGTTATTACTGAAGGGGATATAGCAGAGGCCTCTAAAAATGGGACTCTCGACCAAAAAGAGCACCCCGGACTTCACCGTAAATCGGGATATATCGGCTTCCTCGGGCATGGCTCTGAACTTTGGTTAAGAAATATAAGAATTAAAGAATTAAAATAGTATATTTGTGGTTATTAAAAACTAAAATCTATTGCGTATGAAACATGATAATATCTCTCGCAGAGACTTTCTTCAGAAAAGTGCTATGGTAACAGCAGGGGCAGTGCTTGCCACCACCCCCATCTTAGGAAAGATGGCTAATTCCGGTCCTCAAAAAAAGGATAAGAAAAAGAAGCAAGCTGCTAATGACAGATTAAATATTGTCGGCATCGGAATCGGAGGACGTGGTGGTGGAGTTGTTTCTGAAATGAAGTCTGAAAACATCATTGCTCTTTGCGATGTGGACTGGAAATATTCAGAAAAGAAATTCGCTGAATTTCCTGATGCTAAAAGGTACAAAGACTTCCGAAAGCTTTTCGATGAAATGGGGAGTCAAATAGATGCAGTAATAGTTGGGACAGCCGACCATACTCACGCAGTAATCGCTGCTCAGGCTCTTGCAATGGGGAAACATGTCTATTGTGAAAAACCTCTTACTCACTCAGTTTATGAAACTCGACTCCTTACCAAACTTGCAGCCAAACATAAAGTAGCCACTCAGATGGGTAACCAGGGGGCTTCCGGAGAGGGTATCCGTCAAGTTTGTGAAACTATATGGAGTGGAAGAATAGGTGAAGTTACTCGCGTAGAGGCTTTTACCGACCGTCCTATTTGGCCCCAGGGGCTTGAAACTCCCGGTGCAGTTCATACTATACCCGACACTTTAGATTGGGATTTATTCATAGGACCTGCCAAATATCGTCCTTATAACAGTCTCTATCACCCTTGGAACTGGAGAGGATGGTGGGACTTCGGAACAGGTGCCCTCGGAGACATGGCTTGCCATATTATGCAACCTATAACTAAGGCATTGAACCTTAAATCACCAATTGCAGTTCAAGGAAGCTCCACAAACCTTATGGTGGACTGCGCACCAAATGCTGAAAAAGTTAAATTTATTTTCCCCGCACGAGACAATATGCCTCGCGTTGCAATGCCTCAGGTGGAGGTTACCTGGTATGACGGAGGTCTTGTTCCTGAATACCCCGAAGGGTGGCCCGCAGGGCGTAGCATGAATGACTATGGTGGAGGTGTTATCTTCTACGGAACAAAAGATACTCTCATCTGCGGATGCTACGGAGTGCGTCCTTGGCTCCTTTCCGGAAGAGAAATTCCAAAACCTACCATGACTCGTGAGGTTCCCGATGGAAACCACTACACTGACTTTGTTCGTGCTTGTAAAGAGTCCCCTGAAAGTAGAATCCTCACTGCCTCCGATTTCAGCGAAGCCGGACCTCTAAACGAGATGGTAGTAATGGGAGTTCTCGCAGTAAGATTACAGGGACTCCAGAGAGAACTTTTATGGGATGGTGACAATATGAGATTTACTAACATCTCTGCCGATGACACCATAAGAATGAAAGTTAAAGATGGGTTCTCTATTCATGAAGGACACCCCACCTTTAACCATGAATACACTGACGCTATTAATGCTCAGGCTTTTGCTGCCGAGCTAATTAAACACACTTATCGTGACGGATACTATTTACCTGATATGCCACTTTAAAATTTTTAATTAAAATGAAACGATTTACTTATATATTTTTATCACTTATTTGCATCTCTGCAGTTATGTTTACCTCTTGTAATAATATGGGAAAGAAAAAAGAGGCTGCACAAGACTCTAATGTTGTTGTCCTTTTTGACGGAAACACTTTTGAAGGATGGCGTGGCTATAACCGCACCGACATACCCGGAGCATGGACCATAGAAGATGGTTGTATTAAAATCAATGGTTCTGGCCGCGGTGAAGCGGGTGCCACCAATGGCGGAGATATTATTTTCGACCATAAATTCAAGAACTTCGAACTTACTCTCGAATGGAAAGTAGGGAAAGGCTCAAACTCCGGTATCTTCTATCTTGCTCAAGAGGTTCCTGATCAGCCTATTTACATCTCTGCACCCGAGTATCAGATTCTCGACAACGAAAATCACCCCGATGCTAAACTTGGAGTAGATGGAAACCGTGCCTCTGCCTCTCTTTATGATATGATCTCTGCAGTTCCTCAAAACTCAAAACCTTGGGGAGAGTGGAACAGTGCTAAGATTCTCGTTTATAAAGGGACTGTGGCTCATTTCCAAAATGGGAAACAGGTCCTCGAATATCACCTCTGGACACCTCAATGGGAGGAGATGCTTAATAACAGCAAATTCAGTAAAGATAAATGGCCTATAGCTTATGACTTGCTTATTAACTGTGGCGGAGAGAATCAAGAGGGGTATATCGGACTTCAAGACCATGGAGACGATGTTTGGTATCGTAATATTCAAGTTAAAATATTGGACTAATCAAATATGAGAAAAGTGTTAATAATAGCCACGGCAGTATTAGCTGCTGCTGTGGCTTTTTCTTCTTGCAAAAGGGAGAATAAAAAAGAGATAGGGCTTCAACTTTACTCTATCCGTGCAGAGATGTCATCTAATCTTCAGTTGGCTCTACAAGGTGTTGCTGATGCCGGTTATACTTTTATCGAAGCTGCCGGATATAATCCTGAGCAGGGGACATTCTATGATTTATCCCCGGCTGATTTTACAAGATTTTGTAATGTAAAGGGGTTAAAGTTCCTCTCCTCACATACTAATGGACCTGACCCTAATACCTCTACCATGGAGGAGTGCCTTTCATGGTGGACAGGTACCATCTCCGTCCATAAATCCGCAGGGGTAATATATATAGTCCAGCCGGCACTAAAAAGCACTGCTTATGAGTCACTTGCAGGTCTTAAAGCCTATTGCGACCTATTTAATAAGGTAGGAGAGAAGTGTAATACCGAAAAGATGAAATTTGGATATCATAATCACGACAGAGAGTTTACTACTTGGTTTGACCCTGCCACAGGTCTCCCCTGCGAGCCGACTCTTGAAGGTGCCATCCGTATGTATGACTATATGCTTGAGAATACAGATCCTGAAAAAGTATTTTTCCAAATAGACCTCTATTGGATACAAGTAGGAGGAGCATCAGCACTTGATTACTTCGACAGATACCCTTCCCGTTTCGAGTTATGGCATGTAAAAGATGACTTAGAGGTAGGAGCATCCGGAAAAATTGACTTTGAAGCCATATATAAAGAGACTGCAAAATCAGATATGAAATATCAAATAGTAGAACAAGAGGCTTTCTCAGAAAATATGACCCCATTTGAAAGCATAAAAGTTTCTCGCGATTTTCTGCAAAATGCAGAGTATGTAAAATAGCCTACTTACGTTTTCTTTTAGGAAGAAGACCATACCCTTCGCGTTTATTCCAACGGCGATCGAGGATTTGATTTAAAGTCTTTTTATCCCCGATGGTGGGGAGATCGTGCTTATTAGCATCCTCTAAGAATCTCCATGCATATTCGGAGGCAAAAGCAGCATCTCTAAAGGTAGGGAGTTCAGGGTGTAGTCCGTTCTGTCCTGATAGTTGATTAGAGGTACCAAGTGCCTCTATCGACATTCTAAACTGTTCCAGCAAAACATCTATATTCTTATCTCCAAACTCCTTTTCGAGAATTACGGTCTTATTTACACCATGAAGCTCCAACTTAGCATTTTTAAAGTCGTGAATCATCCTCGCAATCCCCTTAGTACCTATAATATCATTGTATGAAAAATGGGTCAAATCTTTAGCCAACTGTCCATATACATGCCCTTGGGTAATATCGAATACCACCCCATTCTCAAATGTGCCGTGACACTGTAACCACCATGGCTCTCCATAATCCCAGAAATCCAAGGCCTGAGCATGCCAAGTCTTAAACTCACTCTCGGCCAACCATCTTGCCAAATCGACATAATGCATTCCGCAGTCATGGAAAGCAGGTCCTTCAGGAGCATGTCCCTCACCCGGAGCTAAACCGGGAGTCATGTGGCAAATCCTTACTATCGCCAACTCCCCTATCTCCCCTGAATCTATAAAATTATGAATCTCCTTATTAAACCAAGCATTCCTTAACGAGAGGTTTACAGTCGCTAATATCGGCGCATTCTCCACAAGCCTTACTATCGCCCACTCCTTCTCTATCTTATCAGAGAGGGGTTTCTCCGCAATAACATGTTTTCCGGAAGCTATTGCTGCTTCGACCTGGCTATAACGAGAATCTGCCAATGCAGCAAGAATAACCACTTGGACTGTTGGGTCTGAGAAGATAATAGATTCATCTTGTGTTAAAATAGAGTCCGGGGATAACTGTTTGGCAACCAATAGAGCATCTTCATCCCTATCACATATATATTTAGCCACCCAAGTATCGCTGTTCTGCATCTCCTTAAGATACAGTTCACCCATCCTTCCAAAGCCGATAATTGCTGCATTTATTTTCATTGCACAAAGTTAGAAAAAATATATATTATACCAATCTTAAATATTTTACTATCTTTATTCTTTAAACAAAAAAAATTATCTTAATAAATATTAGACATTATGACAATAAAATCTCATAACGCCTTTAAAACAGTATTAGCAGCTCTATTAGTATGCTGCTCATTTTCGCTTTCGGCACAGACTAGAGAGAGCTATCTGCTTGAAAAAAACTGGAAATTTGCTCGCACAGATGAGCCTGCCCAAATGAATAACGACTTTGATGATAGTAAATGGCAGAGCGTCACCGTGCCTCACGACTGGGCGATTTACGGACCTTTTAGTGCACAAAATGACCGTCAGCACACAGCTATCGTTCAAGATGGACAGAAAGAGGCTCTCGAACATGCCGGTCGAACAGGAGGGCTCCCTTTTGTAGGTGTTGGATGGTATCGTAATAGCGGTAATCTCCCTGCTTATCAAGAGGGGAAACGAGTTACCGTAATTTTCGATGGTGCTATGAGCCATGCACAAGTCTATGTTAATGGTAAAAAGGTGGGAGAACACCCTTATGGTTATAATACATTCTTCTTCGACATCACCGACTATCTCCATCGCGACAGCAAACCTAATGTTTTAGCTGTAAGGCTTGAAAACTTCGTAGAGCAGTCGAGATGGTACCCGGGAGCCGGTATTTATAGAAATGTGCATGTGGTTATCACAGACGATGTTCATATTCCCGTATGGGGAACTTATATTACCACCCCTGTGGTAGAGAAGAGTTTTGCCAAAGTAAATGTCAAAACTAAAATCACATATCCTGAGGGGGTTAAAGCGAATAATCTAAGACTAAAAACCACCATCTTAAACAATCGTGGAGAAACCGTTGCCACGACAGAGACACTTCTTACAAAATTCGATGGTGATCAATTCGAACAGACAATGGTGGTCGAGAATCCTCAACTCTGGGATTTGGAGACTCCTACCCTCTACAAAGCCCTCTCCACACTCTACTGCGGGGAGCGCAAAACTGATGAATACACCACCACTTTTGGCATTCGAACCATTGAGGTAATCCCCGAAAAAGGATTCTTCTTAAATGGCAATAAAGTTCAATTCCAAGGGGTCTGCAACCACCACGATTTAGGTCCCTTAGGTGGTGCTGTAAATATGGCTGCAATTCGCCGTCAGGTGCGTATTATGAAAGATATGGGGGTCAATGCCATTCGTACCTCTCACAATATGCCTGCTCCTGAATTGGTTCAGGCTTGTGATGAGATGGGGATGATGGTTATGGCTGAGAGCTTCGATGAGTGGAAAACCCCTAAAGTAGCAAATGGTTACAATAAACTCTGGGACGAGTGGGCAGAGATAGATATGACTTACCTGGTACGCCATTTCCGCAATAACCCTTCTATAATTATGTGGTGTATCGGCAATGAGGTTTCTGAGCAGGGGGATGCCCTTAATGGCTCCAAACGGA
The DNA here is from genome assembly GCA_964642235.1 of uncultured Muribaculaceae bacterium. Classification (GTDB taxonomy): domain Bacteria; phylum Bacteroidota; class Bacteroidia; order Bacteroidales; family UBA932; genus CAYSND01. Next base: position 9,867 of record CAZXOP010000004.1, on the reverse strand, counting down.
CCCGCTTCCTTATGGATATTTGTCACAGAGAAGACCCCACACGCCCCGTTACCAATGGATTAGATAACCCTTATGACACTCCTGTCAATAATATGGCAGGGATATTAGATGTGGCAGGCTTTAACTACCGACCACACCTCTATCACGAACATTATAAGAAACTACCTCAACAAATCGTTCTCGGTACCGAAACCGCCTCCACTGTAAGCTCTCGCGGGGTCTATAAATTCCCTGTGGAGCGTAAGTCGATGGCAAAATACTCCGACCACCAATCCTCCTCTTACGATGTGGAGCACTGCGGGTGGTCAAACCTCCCTGAGGATGATTTTATCCAGCACGAAGATCTTTCATATTGTATAGGAGAGTTTATCTGGACAGGGTTCGACTATATCGGAGAACCTACCCCTTATTACAGCGACTGGCCATCCCACACCTCTCTTTTCGGAGCTGTGGACCTTGCAGGGATTCCGAAGGACCGTTTTTACCTCTACCGCAGTCATTGGAATAAAAAGGAGAATACCCTCCATATCCTCCCTCATTGGAACTGGAAAGGGCGTGAAGGGGAGGTAACCCCCATCTTTGTTTACACAAATTACCCCTCCGCAGAACTCTTTATCAACGGGAAAAGCCAGGGAAAACAGACCAAAGACCTCTCCATAAAAAGAGATGGCAGCGACAATGATGAAGCCCGTAAAAACTTTGATCGCCAAAAACGCTACCGCCTTATGTGGATGAACACCAAATACGAACCCGGAACGGTGAAAGTGGTGGCATACAATGAAAAAGGGGAGGCTGTTGCCGAAAAAGAGATTAAAACTGCCGGCACTGCTGCTAAAATTATCCTTACTCCCGATAGAACAGAACTCTCGGCAGATGGTAAAGATATCTCATTTATAAATGTAAAATTAATCGACAAAGAGGGGAATTTCTGCGCAACCGATGAACGCGAAATCTCCTTTACAGTAGAGGGAGCAGGTAGTTTCAAAGCTGTTGCCAATGGGAACCCCTCCTCCTTAGAGTCTTTCCAAACCCCCAAAATGAAACTCTTTAGCGGACAACTCACGCTCCTGGTGCAAGTTGCTGAAAAAGGGGGTAAGATAACCATCACCGCCAAAGGGAAAGGGGTGAAGGAGGCAAAAATAACTATTGAGGCTCGCTAATTTTATTTATTATATCTAAACTCTGCAATATTACTATCGGAAGAGCGCCATACAGCGTAGATAAAATAACAATCTTTACTAAGGCCTAGTAATCCAATTTCATTTTTATTAAGCTTAGTGACCATTGTCTCAAACTCTTTTTTGGCAGCCTTGTCGGTCTCTTCTTGACTACTACCTGAATATATCTTTGTTTGATTATTCTGACACCCTTTACTAGTTAAATAGCTCTCTATCTTTGCCAGATCGCCAAGGGTTCCACCATAAGAGCTAATCCCTACATTATACGCCTCTTGAATTGTTGTTTTTTCCTCACACCCTTGTGCAATAAATATGAGTGCCAAAATTGAAAATAAGTAAATTAATTTTTTCATTTTTTGTTTTTAGTTGTTTTAATGAGATATGAATTTCAAAGGGTATTATTACCCTATTATTAAGATCTGGCAATAATAGACAAGTACTCCTGAGAGATAACCTAATAGGGCTATCCATGAGAACTTTTTAAGATATGAGATAAAGTTTATCTTCTCTATCCCCATAACCACTACCCCTGCTGCAGAACCGATTATAAGGATACTCCCCCCTACTCCGGCACAGTATGCAAGTAACTGCCAAAAATGCCCGTCAACCATAAAATGGGCCATATAAGCAGGGTCGGCAAAAGTCGAAAGAGCTGCCGGATCGACTACATTATACATCCCCATAGCACCTGCCACAAGCGGAACATTATCTACCACCGCAGATAGAAGTCCTATTAAAGTGGTAATAGCATAGACATTCGGAATCTTATCATCAAGATAATCAGCGAACATGGTAAGAATATTTCTCTCCTCAAGGGCGGCCACTGCCATTAAAATATCGAAGAAAAAGAGAATGGTCGGCATGTCTATTTTAGTTATCAAATGAGAAACCCTTAGTTTAGAGTACTCTTTAACCTCTCCCTTCCTGCGATATAATAACTCTGTATATATCCACAAGATAGAGAGAACCGCCATAATTCCCATATAAGGAGGGAGCCCGGTCGTGGACCTGAGAACAGGAACCATAATAAGCCCTATAACACCTATCCAAAAGACAATAGATTTCTCTCTCGGATCGATAGTAGAGACTCCGTTTGCACCATTAGGGTGATTTGTTATCTCCTCTTTTTTACCCTTCATCATATATGAAATTATGATTAATGGAATAAACATCGAGAAGAGAGAGGGGAGGAATAGCCCTGTAATGGTATTAAGAGAGGTTATGTTTCCCTTTATCCAGAGCATAATCGTCGTAACGTCCCCGATAGGAGAGAATGCCCCTCCTGAATTGGCAGCAAAAATAACCATACATGCAAACATAAACTTCCTCTCCTTATCAGTTATCAGCCTCCCAAGAATCATAACCATAATAATGGCTGTGGTCATATTATCCAAAATAGCCGAGAGGAAAAAGGTTACGAAAGAGATAATCCAGAGTAATTTTACACTACTATTAGTTTTTATCCTTCTGGTAACTATAGAGAACCCATCGTAGCTATCAATAATCTGCACTATGGTCATCGCCCCCATTAAAAACAGTATAATCTCCGCCACATCCGCCAACTGTTCGAGCATATCCCCTCCCACTATCTCCCCTCTCCCCTCCATGGGGACTCCAAGTAAATAAAGCACCCATAAAAGCACCCCTAAGAAGAGAGCCGTCGCTGCCTTATTGATATGCACTCTATGTTCAAAAGCTATAAAAAGGTAACCTATTATAAAAATAGAAATCATTAAAATCATAACTCTGTTTTTTAAAGAAAAGCAAAAATACAAAAGAATGTTAAGCTAAAAAACTATATTTGCTCCCTAATTTATGAAAGGGGAACTAATTTCTTTAACAGTAGCCCTAATGTGGGCAGGGAGTGCACTCTTTTTCGAGTACGCTGGGAGAGCTATTAAAGCAGTCAACCTTAACCTTATAAGACTTATATTTGCCCTCTTTCTTATCGGGATCATCCTCTTTTTCATAAACGGCTCCCCTTTCCCTCAATATGCAAATGGAGAGGTCTGGTTCTGGATGTCCCTCTCTGGTTTTGTAGGATTTGTCTTCGGGGACTTCTTCCTTTTCTCCTCTTATAGGACAATACCGGCAAGAGTTACGCAATTAATAATGACCCTCGCACCCCCTTTTTCAGCCTTAGCAGGGTTCATTCTGCTTGGGGAGAGACTCTCTACAAATACAATTATCGGGATGGTGGTTACCCTCTCAGGAATAGCTCTCTCTATCCTAAAGAGGGACTCTAAATCGAGCAATGCAGAGCAACGAAGAGGGGTTCACCTCGAACTCCCCGTAAAAGGGGTTCTCTTCGCACTCCTCGCTGCTATCGGTCAAGGGGTGGGGTTAGTTCTTAGTAAAATAGGATTACTTGCATATAAAGAGAGTGTCCCTGAACTCTCCTCGCTCTACACCTCATTAGCAGGTACCCAAATAAGAATAATAATAGGAATTATCTCTTTTACGATAATTATCGCGTTTATAAAAAATGGATTTAAAGGGTTCTTCGCCTCTTTTAAGGCACAGAAGAATATCGCGGCTGCCTTTGGTGGCTCGATTGTAGGACCTGTTGTCGGCGTTACCCTCTCACTCCTGGCGGTTCAATACACAAATATTGCTGTCGCCTCCACCATAATGGCATTAGTCCCGATTATCATTATTATCCCCGACTGCCTGATATATAAACGCCGAGTAACTTTTATAGAAGTCCTCGGCGCTATAATAAGTGTTGCCGGAGTGGCAATCCTACTAAGTAGCAGATAATCTTATTTCTCTAATCTCCTTTCGATAAGGAATGCAGATAAAAGTCCGACTCCTCCAAAAAAGAGTGTTGAAGCCCCATAGATTAGCCCCTCCATTCTTGAAACCCTCCAAGTGTCACCTGAGCTTATCAACCCTCCGGAATAAGAAACAATAGCGTAACCCACTAATAGTCCCAAACCTATCCCCATTAAAAGAAGCCCCACCTTTAGTCCCCAATATTTATTGGAGCCACCGAAAATCTTAGCCAAATCGAGATTGTTCTCTTTTGAAAGATCCATCTTGTCTATTTTATCCACAAGAATAATTCTCTCTTTTCTATGTACAAACAGCTCTACTACTTTGTACATTACGATAAAAATAATCGCTACGATAAAAACTTGATCCATATCCATAAATAAAAAATTAAATTGTTATTGTTTTTCTGTTTCTGCTCTTTTGACGAGAAACTCCGGAAAAAGTTACAACTATTTTTATTGTAACTTTACCACTCGGATTGCGTCTATATATTAAAGTATGGAAAAAGATAAAGAGGAAGATATTATAAGGAGAGTCAGAGCAGGAGAGACAGAACCTTTCCGTCTCTTGGTGGATGCTTACAGGGAGAATATCTTCGCTCTTATAATGAAGATGTTAGGGAAGAGAGAAGATGCAGAGGAACTTACTCAAGATGTCTTTGTAAAAGCATATTTCTCTCTTAACCGATTTAGAGGGGACTCATCTTTTTCCACCTGGCTATACAGAATCGCCTATAATATAACCATTTCCAAACTTAGGAAAAAAGAGAGGTTGACCTTTAGCGATTCAATAGAGAAAATGGGGGACTCCCCCTCTTCGGAAGAGGAAGAGATATTAGATAAAACAATTAAAGAGGAGAAATTTGAAAAAATTGAGGTAGCTTTGCAGAGCATTACGGCGCAGGAGAGATTTTTAATAATCTCGTTTTACGAAGGGGGAAAAAGCCTTAATGAACTAACCGAGATTACAGGACTGTCTCTCTCAAATGTGAAAATTAAGCTTTTTAGGATTAAAAAGAAGTTATATGATGAGTGTAGAAAAATATAGTTTACCGACCGACTTCACAGATCGCGTGATGAAGAAGATCGTGGCAGAGAATAGAAGAAGAGAACTCTTTTCTACCATCTCCTATACTCTTTTATTCTCCGGAGTCTTTACCGCCATATTGGCTGTTTTAGAGTATTTAAAGATTATCTCTCTCAAAACATTGTTTGACTCTCTGGTTGAAACCACAAGTTCCATTATTATTTCTCTAACTAATTATTCACTACACCTCCCTTTGTTAAAAGAAATGAAAGAAATCTTTTTCTCAAATACTCTAATCATAATTATTTCTTTTAATATTCTTATAATTTCAATTTTTTGTCGCCTTATTACCAAAAAATCGTGATTTTTTACAATGGCCTTCTGGTGAATACTAATATCTTTGCACCGAGTTAATATTTAATAGTTCTTTCAAGGATATTATTCAACATGTGGGAATGTTATAATAATCCTAATTTAATTATGTCGCAATAAAAACGCCTTCTAAATCTAATTAGAGGCGTTTTTTAATTTTAAACTAATAAACATTAAAATAATTATTCACTTTTTTTGTGAATATAGGAATTTGTGTTAACTTTGGGGCGAATAAGTTTATTTATGGAAGTAACATTTGAGAAGGAATATTTGCGAGAATTATACGATACGGGCAAGACAACTAATAAAAAATATCGTTTTCAGCAAAATGTGGTTAACGGTTATATTAAATGTGTTATAGCCTTATACAAAGCAAAGCGTATGGAAGATTTGTTCTTAATTAAGTCTTTAAACTACAAAAGACTTAAAGGGGATAAAAAATCCATCTCCTCTCTTCGTATTAACGATCAATATCGCCTTGAATTTCGTGAAATATCCAATGTAAATGATGCTTTAAAAATTGAAATTTGCTCAATAATAGATATAACAAACCACTATAAATAAATTAATTATGAATAGTTTAGGATTTCCCTTCCGTCCTGTGCATCCAGGGGAGTTGTTAAAAGATGAATTAGAATATCGACATTTGTCTCAAAAAACTGTTGCAAAAAAGATAGGATTGCCGTACACAGCTTTTAATGAAATATTGAATGGCAAAAGGCCTGTAACCACAGATTTTGCATTGATAATGGAGGCCGCACTTGGCGTTCCTGCATATATTTTAGTATCTATGCAAGCTGACTATAATCTACAGGTAGCAAAGCAAGATAAGTCCCTATTAATTCGCCTTGCAGAAATTGGAAAGATAGCTTCTATGCTGTAGTCCGATATGAAACAGATTTTACTACACTCCTGTTGTGCTCCCTGTTCGGCGGCTATTCTCGAATGGCTGCTGCAGAATGATTATAAGCCGACCATTCTCTTTTTCAATCCCAATATTTTCCCACACGAAGAGTATGAAAAGCGCAAATCGGAACTTATGCACCACGCAGAGTCCCTTGGGGTCGATTTTTTTGATGGGGATATTGTTTCAAATATCCACCACGAAGAGTGGAAAGAGAGGGTAGCTCATCTTGCAGAAGAACCTGAACGGGGGGAGCGTTGTCTTAATTGTTTTAAAATAAGACTTGTAGCTACTGCCGCCTTTGCCCAAGAGCACGGGTTCGAATTATTTACCACCTCGCTACTCTCCTCTCGATGGAAAGATATAAATCAGATTTTCGAGGCAGGAAGGTATGCGGCCTCCCTCTACCCAAAGACCACTTATTGGGAAAAAAATTGGCGAAAAGGGGGTCTTTATGAGAGACGGAACCTTCTCGCCAAACAGTTTTATAATCAGCAATACTGCGGTTGCGAATATAGCATGAACTCTATTTCTCCTTCATATAACCATACCTGTAGTCAGTAGAAGGGACAAATGTCTCTTTAATGGTGCGTGGGATAACCCAACGGATAAGATTAAACTCTCCACCTGCCTTATCATTGGTACCTGAAGCACGAGAACCTCCAAAAGGTTGCATACCTACGACAGCACCTGTCGGCTTATCATTAATATAGAAGTTACCGGCAGCATAACGAAGCTCATCAGAAATCTTTTGAATAGCTACTCTGTCTCTTCCAAACACAGCCCCTGTAAGTCCATAAGGTGAGGTAGTATTACAGAGATGAACAGCCTCTTTTAGATTATCATCCCTATAGACATAGACAGTAAGTACCGGACCGAAAATCTCCTCCTCCATAGATTTGAAATGAGGATTGGTGGTAACTATTACTGTGGGCTCTATAAAATACCCTTTCGATTTATCATACTTCCCACCCATTACTATTTCTGCCTCTTTTGACTCACGTGCATATTCGATATAAGAGACAATATTGTCGAAAGAGGCTTCGTCTATCACTGCATTTATAAAATTAGAGGGGTCCATTACATCACCCATCTTAACTTCAGAGGCGATATCTTGCATCTTCTCTAAAATCTCCCCCCAGAGAGTTACAGGTACATACATTCGAGAAGCTGCTGAACATTTCTGCCCCTGGAACTCGAAAGAACCACAGAAAGCGGCTGTAGCCACCTCCATAGGATCTGAAGAGGGGTGCACGAAGATAAAGTCCTTTCCTCCGGTCTCCCCTGCAAGACGAGGGTATGCTTTATAGATACTGAGGTTTTCACCCACCTGTTTCCAAAGGGAGTTAAAAGTCCCACAAGAACCTGTGAAATGGATACCTGCCAAATCAGGTGATTCAATGGCATGTTTCCCTATCAATGCTCCGCTTCCACAAAGGAAATTCACCACACCTGCCGGAAGACCTGCCTCCATAAAAACCTTCATAAGATAATAGTTAGAGAGGATAGAGGTGGTAGCCACTTTCCATATAGTGCTATTCCCCATCAAGACAGGGGACATATTAAGGTTAGAAGCAATAGAGGTAAAGTTAAACGGGGAGACCGCCAAAACAAACCCTTCGAGAGCACGATACTCTACGCTGTTAATCTGTCCGGGGCCATTCTTTGGCTGAAACTCATATATTTTAGAGGCATAAGCTACATTATATCTAAGAAAGTCAACAGTCTCACAGGCTGCATCTATCTCTGCCTGATAAAAGTTTTTACTCTGTCCTAACATAGTGGCTGCATTAATAACAGCACGATACTTCCCTGCAAGAAGGTCTGCTATTTTAAGCATAATGGAAGCTCTGACAGTCCACTCAAGATTTGCCCACTCTTCATGTGCCTCCATTGCGGCAGCTATCGCCATTTTTATCTCTTTTTCACCTGCCTTATGATATGTAGCAAGAACATGAGAGTGGTCGTGAGGCATTACCACCTTCCCAATATTTCCTGTTCTAACCTCTTTCCCCCCTATAATAAGAGGAATATCCACTACTGTGTTCCTCTGTCTTTCAAGTTCATTTTCCAGGGCGATCCTCTCCGGACTCCCTTTTAGATACCCCTTAACCGGTTCATTAGCTGGTAAAGGGAATGAAATAATTGCATTTTTCATACTATATAAATATATATTAATTTTCACAAAAATAGCAAAAACTGCTCCCTTAAACAATTAGTTAACAAGAATTTATGTGTTGTCTCTCGATTTTATTCATTACTATTAAATAATATGTCGTAATTCTTTTATAATGTATAATTTTAAATTTAGCTCCCAATTATAAAAAGGAGCGTGTAAACCACCCCTTTAATTTTTTATAACTGCGGACTTTATTCATTACTATTAAATAATTATCTTTGTAACAAAGAAAAAAGAGAAATGATAAAACAAGGGAGATTTTCGGAAGTAATTAATTCCCAAAAAAAATATTTCGTAAGCAAAAGAACTGACCTTACAAGAGAGGCTCTCTCATCTATCCCTATCAAAGAGGGGTACGCCACTATTATTACAGGGATGCGCAGGTGCGGTAAATGCACACTTCTACTACAAATGCAGAAAGAGATAGGACTCAATGAGGTATTGTACCTTAATTTCGAAGATATACGATTTGCCGGGTTCAAGAAAGAGGATATCCCTGAATTGAAAAACGAAATTTTATCCCGTGCTCCGGAGGCAGTCTTTTTCGATGAAATTCATATTGTCCCCGAATGGGAAGAGTTAGTAAAGGAACTTTTGGATGAAAAAATAAAGGTGTTTATCACAGATACCTCTAACTCCCTCTGCGATCTCCCCTTTGCGGTTAACATGGAGTTGTTCCCATTCTCATATAGAGAGTATATCCATTTTAGTAAACAAGAGATAAATATCACCTCCTTCTCACGTTATATGAAGGTAGGGGGTATTCCAAAAAACGTAAGAAATGAGGGGACTCCTATTCTAAACAATCTACTTGACGACATCCTGGTAAGGGATATAGCTGTCCCTAAAGGGATTCGTGATATAGATGCTTTAAGGCTTCTCGCTGTTTATCTCCTCTCAAACATTGGAGAAAAAATCTCTGCAAACCAACTTGTAGGGAGATTCAACATTAAATCTTGTGCCACCATCGTTGATTATTTTAATCTCTTTAGCGAGTATTATCTTATGGAGATGATTCCTAAGTTCAGCCCCTCATCGAGAGTAAGATCAAGAAATCCAAAGAGAGTCTATGCTCTCGATTTAGGTCTTATCCATTTGGCATCTACTACCCCCGCCACTAATCAACAGAAACTTGAAAACTTAGTATATCTCCACCTTAGAAAAAGGTATAGGGAGATCTCGTATTTTTCTGAAAATGGGATAGGAGAGTGTAATTTCGTGATTAGCGAGAATGGAGTACCTGTTATGGCAATAACTTCGAAATGGAAAATGTCAGAATATGACCTCTTCCTTACCTGTCGTAATCTCGTAAAGGTCGCAAATCACCTTAATTTAAAAAAGGTCTGCATCATTTCACAAGAAAAAAAGGAGACCCTCGTAATGAAAGGGGTAACCATAAACATCACTCCTGCATACGATTACATTAGCTAAAA
>CAZXOP010000003.1:9877-43330 GCA_964642235.1 uncultured Muribaculaceae bacterium | reverse complement strand
CACAGTTTTTCACCTTTTTGTATCTTTGCACTTTGGAAATTTTGCCTGTGGCAGTAATTATAGCTACAATGGCAATAGTATAATTAATATGAGAATAAACAATATTTTAATTGCACAACCTACTCCCACTAATGGTTCGCCATATACAGAGATTGTTTCGAAGTTTGGAGTTACGATTGATTTTTTGCCCTTTTTCAAGGTGGAACCTTTGACAACAAGGGATTTTAGAACACAGAAAATCTGTATTTTAGATCACACGGCTATTGTTTTCTCTGCAAAATCCACGATAGATGCGTTTTTCAAAATTTGTGAGGAGACGAGAGTAGTTGTCCCTGAGACGATGAAATACTTTTGTTCCTCAGAATCCATAGCCTTATATCTTCAAAAGCATATAGTGTATAGAAAGAGGAAGATTTTTTTCGGTACCGGAACGATAGAATCTGTGATAGAATCCATCGGAGCGAAGCATAAAGCGGAATCTTTTTTAATTGCTTCTACTGATTGTCCCAAGACAGAGGTGACTAAACTATTTAGTAAAGCTAAATTAAAACATTCAGAGGCGGTTTTTAATAAAACCACTTATTCTGATTTAACGGGGCTCGATCTCTCCAAATATCAGATGCTTATTTTTTATAGCCCCTCAGATGTTAAGTCTCTGCAGGAGAACTTCCCTGAATTTAACCAAGGGGAGATGCTTTTTGCTACTTACGGACCCTCCACCGCAAAAGCAATGAAGGATGCAAAACTCATTTCAGAAATAACCGCTCCTACCCCTGAAGCACCCTCCATTGCACAGGCACTTCTCCTCTATTTTGAAAAGAATAAATGATTCTTAAAAAACAATATCCTTTCTGGGGGGTAGTCCTATTTCTCCTCTTTTTTGTTGTCTCTTGCAATGAAAAGGACCCTTCGTATAACCGTTCAAACATAAAAGGGACTTGGGTGGTAGATAATTTTGATGGAAACAAAATAGCTCAGAACAATAAAGTTGTCTATATATTTAAAAAGGATAATGTCCTTGATATTGAAGGGGTATCTGACCTTGGAGATGGTAATTACAAATGGGGAAAAAACACAGGGCTCTATTATTTTGTCTATTGTTGCTCACTCGATATTAGCGGAAGGATTAATAATCTGATGGGGCTTCCCTCTTCTGTCCAAATTTCACATAAATATGATATCTCCGCACAGACAGACTCGACACTCCTTATCCGTCCTATTCAATACTCTCTAAACAGTGTCATAACAGAACCGGGTTATGCTCTTATGGGGATGAACAAAGTTCGTAGGACGATCTCTTATGCCGACTCTTTGAGCGGTACTTGGGAGACAGCCACTAAAAATGGAGTCGGCTTCACAGCATGCAGATTTGAATTCTTTAAGGGGGGTAAATACTCTTTCTACACAAAAGATTCAGAGGGAGTTTGGAGTCCAAAAATGGATGATGATGGTACATTTGTCTGTTATGGGGATTTTTTGGTTCTCTCCTTTTTTAATAACTTCTATTTTGGTAAAGCAAATAAGCACAATGTGAGTTCTTGGAACATAAGCAAAGCCTCCCCGAAAGAGGGTGTTATGGAGTGGAAATCGGGAGAAGAGACGATCTCCTTTATCTTTATATCCAAACCATAGGATGAAAGCGACACAAATAGAATATATATATTCAAAGGGGGAGTCTCTCTTTCTCTATCCCTTTAAGGTTTACTACCTACAAGGGGAGTTTTCTGCTAAAGACAGAGTGGCTGTTTCAGTCCCCAAAAAGCTTTTCAAGAGGGCAGTTAAAAGAAACTTAATTAGAAGAAGGACCAAGGAGGCTTTTAGGCTCTCTATACAGGAGATCTCCATTCCTGATAATTTAGCTATCCTATTTGTATATACCACGGGAACGATACAAGAATACAAAAAAATATATGAATCAGTTCAAGACATTCTTAAAAGACTCTCTTAAATGGGCAAAGAAGATACTTGCACTGCCATTTATTCTTCTTATAAAATGTTACCAACTCTGCATCTCCCCTTATAAGCCCCCCTCATGTCGATTTTCACCAACATGTTCAGCTTATGCCCTTGAGGCATTTAAAAAGCATGGAATTTTTAAGGGGTTTTACCTCTCTTTGTGGAGGATTCTAAGATGTCATCCGTGGGGAGGAAGTGGTTATGACCCTGTTCCGTAACCAAATCTCTGAAGTATCCTTTCGAGCTCCTCTTCTGAACTCCCTTTAGTTAGAGAGAGAAGTTCATCCTTAGGGACATATTTAAGGTCGAAAAAGATTAGCCCGTCCAAGCAGTTATTGAAAGTCTTATCCACATTAAAAGAGAGAAACTTAGCGTTTAGCTTCACATACTTCTTTATTAATGTAGGCATACGATATTCATTATCACTTATGCGGAGAAGAAATCTATCGAACTTTTCCACGTTATCCATTTTATTTAAGAGCAGAGCCTCAGGATCTACTCTGTTATAGTTTGGAGTGAATGGGTGTCTTGCTCTTATCTTAGGTAAATCGGTACATAAATGCTTCTCTTTAAGGTAATATACCATAAGGCTCTGATAGAATTTAGGATACCACGAGCTAATACTTGCGGGACCGACTAAATACTTACAATCAGGATATTTCATTACGCTATAGAGTAATCCCTTGATAAGAAGCATAAGTGGAAGTGCCTCCTTCTGATACTCAATAGAGACAAAAGAGCGCCCAAGCTCAATAGTATCTTGAAAGGGTGTACTATATTTTTGAGAGAAATTAAAGAGCTCGTTGGTATAAAAGCCATTAATTCCATACTCTTTTAGTATCTCTGACCCTATTCCGAGTCTATATGCCCCTACAATGTTTTTTCTTTGTGTGTCCCAAAGGATAAGGTGCTTATAATACTTGTCATATTTGTCTAAATCTAGAGGGGTGTTAGTTCCTTCGCCAACAGCCCTGAAAGACTCTTCCCTTTTCCTCCCTATCTGATGAATAAGGGTTGGAATCTGGTTATACTCAGCCAAATAGCAGACAAAGTTGGCTACTTCAAAGAGCTTGGAGTGTTTTTCCAGGACCTTTATTTCAGATGTCATAGCCTTAAGGCTTTTAGGTAAGTCGATGGGAACCATATCCTTCTGACAACTCTGAGTGCTACATTCCACATCTCTATAAGGGATATTGGCTTCGAGAGCATAAGTTCTGTTTCGAATGTGTTTACCCATCACTCTAAAATCGGAAAATTCGGCTATCTCGCTCACGGAAATTGGTTTACCTATTCGGAAAGAGATTGTTTGCCCCTCTTTATTAAGCAGCTCTCTTGGGAGCCTTACCGTGCGAAGCAGAGGGTGAATGGCTCCAAGGTTATGAAACCTCTTAGAATTAGTGCCGTGAAAGTAAATAGGGAGAACAGGGACCTCACAGGATTTAATCATTTTCAGCATTGTAGGCTGCCACTCTTTATCACAAGTATATTTTCTATTATTATTATAATAAGTGGAGACCTCCCCCGATGGGAATATAGAGAGAACGCCCCCGTTAGCAACATGTTCTCGTGCTGCACGTATCCCGGCAAAGCTATTTTTAAGCCCTTTATTATCAGTAAAAGGGTTAACCGGCATAAAGGCATCTTTCAAATTAGGGACACTTGAGAGGATAAAATTTGAGAGCATCTTTAAGTCAGGGCGCATGGAAGAAATTACAGTATAAAGAATAATTCCGTCTATCCCCCCGAAAGGGTGGTTCGAAACGATTATAAAAGGTCCTTCACGAGGGATATATTCTAATTCTTGAGGCTTTACATCATATTTAACACGTAATAATTTAAGGGAGTTTTCAGTAAAATCACGTCCGTAATATTGATATACTTGAGTATAGAGGGAGTTCATTTTACTAAATCCTAAAACACGCATGATGGTGGAAGCCACAATCGTCCCAAGAGGACCTTTCATCTTGATAGCGCTCTTAATATCAGATATATTAACTAACTTTGTTTTAGAATCAGATTTCACAATAGGTTTCAGTTTTATTTGTTGTATGTACGATGTAAATGCAAAGATAAGTAAAAATATGAATATCTCGGACACTCTTAATCTACTACCTAAGAGCCCCGGAGTTTACCTCTTTTACGACTCTGAGGATAAAGTTATATATATAGGTAAAGCAAAGAGTTTGAAAAACAGAGTTTCCCAATATTTTCACTCTTCAAAAGGGCTTTCGGCAAAGACTGCTGTTATGGTCTCAAAGATTTCGAGAGTCGAACATACAGTAGTTGATAGCGAAGAAGATGCTCTCTTGTTAGAGAATAATTTAATAAAGTCCTATCAGCCAAAATACAACATTCTTCTTAAAGACAATAAGACCTATCCCTGGATTATTATAAAAAACGAGCCTTTTCCAAGAGTATTTCTTACTCGTCGATTTGTCAAAGATGGATCTCTCTTTTTTGGTCCTTATAGCTCGGTTACCCATGCGTATAATCTTTTAGATTTAATAAATACTCTTTATAGACTAAGAAACTGCAAATTATCATTAACTAATAATAGTATTGCTTTAGGTAAATTTAAGGTATGCCTTAATTATCATTTAGGTAAGTGTAAGGCTCCTTGTGTGGGATTTATCTCAGAAGCTGATTATATTGCTCAAATTGATGGGGTTAAAGAGATATTAAAAGGAAATAGTGGTGAACTGATAAGGGGGTATGAAAGGAAAATGAAAGAGGCAGCCTCTAACCTCCATTTTGAAGAGGCGCAGAGATATAAAGAATCTAAAGAATTACTTGAGAAGCATTATAGTAAATCGTTGGTAGTTAGTGCAAATATTACAGACGTAGATGTCTTTTCAATGATATTTGACGGGTCAGATGCTTTCGGAAATTTTATGAGAGTAAAGAATGGTTCCATAGTCAGGTCACAGAATATGGAGCTAAAAATGAGGATAGAGGAGGAAGAGAATTCAGTTCTCTCCACATTTATGGGTGAAATATATGCCTCAGATGAGATGCCTAAAGAGATATTAGTCCCATTTCTTCCTGAGGGGGAGTTTAAGAATACCTTAGTCAGAGTCCCATTAAAAGGGGAAAAGCTCTCACTGTTAGAGCTAAGTAGAAAAAATGCTGCTGCCCTTAAATTCGAGAAACTAAAGAGGGAGGAGTTTGTCAATCCCACCGAGCATACCGATAGGATATTGGAAAATCTAAAGAGAGATCTCGGTATGGAGGAAAAGCCCACTTATATAGAATGTTTCGATAACTCCAATATCCAAGGAACAAACCCTGTTGCTGCCTGTGTTGTTTTTAAGAATGCACTCCCCTCCAAAAGCGACTACCGTCATTTTAACATACGGACTGTAGTCGGGGCTAATGATTATGCCTCTATGAAGGAGGTTATTAATAGGAGGTATTCAAGGCTTCTAAATGAGGGGGCAGAACTCCCTCAACTCATAGTGATAGATGGAGGGAAGGGGCAGGTTTCATCTGCTTATGAGGCTATTTGCGAACTCGGTTTAGAGAAAAAGATTAAGATAATAGGGATAGCAGAGAGATTAGAGGAACTTATAGTACCGGGTGAGACATATCCGATATTTCTTGATAAAAACTCCACCTCGCTTCGACTTATTATGAACTTAAGGGATGAAGCCCACAGGTTTGGAATCAGCCATCATCGTAACAAGAGGAGCAAAGGGCAGACAGAGTCTCTT
The DNA here is from genome assembly GCA_964642235.1 of uncultured Muribaculaceae bacterium. Classification (GTDB taxonomy): domain Bacteria; phylum Bacteroidota; class Bacteroidia; order Bacteroidales; family UBA932; genus CAYSND01. The sequence goes on along the minus strand of CAZXOP010000003.1, from coordinate 37,664 downwards.
CTCAGGGATATAAAGGGGATAGGAGCAAAGAATGAAGAGAAACTTATTAGGAGATTTAAGTCTATTTCGGGGATAAAGAGAGCAAGTTTTGATGAGGTTGCAGCCACCATAGGGAAACGTGCCGCTACCTCACTATTTACTTTCTTCGGAATCGACTTCTGAAGAGTTAGAGAGTCTGTACCAGACACGAAAACCATTAATGGAGTTAGCTAAATAGAAAATCCACATAATTACCATAATAACAGAGAACTCCCCTCCTTGTGCTGAAATTATAGCCCACTTTATAACATAAATGGTATTTATAACTATCCAGAGAACCCATTGCTCCATATAGGCTCTTACCATTAAAAACATCGCTATAATGGAAAGTACTGTCGTAGCAGCATCATTTAGTGGCTGTGCATCTCCCAAATATTTGAGAATAAAATAGAGAACTACTACCCCGACAATCGAAACTCCTCCCCAAATAATCCTCTGTTTACTCTTCATTCTCTCCCCCTTAACAGCTCCCTCCTCCTCTTTTTGACCTCTGTTTTTCCAGCTAAACCACCCAATAAACTGCATAGGGAGATAATATAAAGCATATAAAGTTGCATCACCCCAGAGATGTGAGTTAAAAGAGATAATAGCATAAAGAGTGACACTTACTAGCCCAAAGGCATAGTTAAGAATATTCCCTTTAGCGACCAAAACCACATTTATCAGACCGGTTATAGCGGCCACTATACCTATAACATTGAAATCTCTCATTAAGATAGAATATGCCAGTGTTAACGTGGTTACCCCTATTATTAAGAAGTAATCGAATATTCCGAGGGTTTTTTTACTGAATAGTTTTCCCATTTTATAGGTTTATCTTGAAGAGCATTTGGAAATAATTCTGATTTCCTGTCTGTGGACCGGTTCTCGCATATCTTACTCCTGCGCTTATAAGAGTTCTTACTCTAATAACATTGAAATCTACCAGCAAGTCAGTCCCAAAAGAGTAATAGTTCTTTACAACACTTTGATCATTCATATCCCTGGCATAGTCTATAAATGGAATTACCTGTAACCTCTGGAAATATAAAATACTTGAGATAGAGAAATCCCCTAAATAGATAGGAATAGCATAATCAACAGACCCTTTTACAAATGTGGAAGATGGGTAATCTTTACGATATCCCCTCGGAAGTGATGCTATAGGGGTGAGGTAATAGGATTTTTTATTTATTAATTGTTGTTGAAATGAGAAAGCAAGTTTTAGCCCCTGCACTTTGGTTATCCCCGGAAGGTAACAGAATGCCGAGGTGTAGAACAATGAACCGAAACAGTCCCCCATTCCTGCTGCAGTTCCCCCTCTTGCAGAGAGTCCAAATCCCCATCGTGGGAAAATAGCAGAGCGGGAAGTTGGGAGCACCTGACCATAACTTAGCCCGAAATTAAGTTGATTTTTTAATACAAATTTGTTTTTTGAAAAGGAGAAGTATCTGTCATTGTCAAAAGTCCATGAAGCATAAGGGTAGAGAACTCTATACCACCCGCCACTATTAAAATCAAATGGCCAATATGCCAAAAGCTCAGTGGTAACATAAGGGATTCCCCCCTTTTCATTAACAGTGTTTACATAAACATCCGAACCAATATCCTCTAATTTATATTCATTTACATTTCTATCGTTTATGTCAGCCGATATTTCAAAGTTAGGATCAACCCCAGCATAAGAGAACTTTACATGACCTGAGTGGAAACCATTATGATAGGAGTACCCTAACATAGTGGTAGCAGTAGAGAGGTCATTTTGAGAGTAGAATGTAGCTCCTATGGAGGCCAAATCGTAATAATGTTCGAAAGAGAGTGACTTTAGCCTGTCGAAATTATAATAAAATGGTGCCCAAGAGTGGAATTTAAATAGGTTTGTAAGCTTATTATAATGTTTGGAGGGGAAGAGAGCGGTATCTGCAACATTAACCATATTGGTATCCCTGATGGCTATTGACTGATGGTTTACTTGGGCTGTAAGGTGTTCGGCAATAGGGTTAAGGTAGGGTTTTTCAAAAGAGGCAAGGGACCAGTCGAGCGAGTCCCTCTTAGTCCCCGCGATATGATACCCCCCTTTATAGAGCCAAGAGTAGAGGAGTTCGTTGTCAACAGGGTCGTAAAAAGGATATAATGCACCATACTCAGAGTTAGTAAGACGGCGTAAAATGTGGTTTTCAGTATCGTAACAATAGATATTTTGAACTCCGTCTAAGTCACTTGAAAAGTAGAGCCTCTTTTCAAAAGAGCGGAACCCTTTAATAGACTGTTGTTGCTCTTTAATAATACGTCTCCATTTTCCATTTTCAAGACAATAGAGACAGAGTCCGCGTTGGGTTACCACAGTACAATAAAGTTTATTTCCGATAAATGTACTCTCTTTAATCTGTCCCCTTCTGGGTGCCTCCACGCGACTCATCTCGCTATAGTCGGAGGCATTTAACATAACTAGAAACGAGGAGCCTTCCACCGGATAATCAGCGACAGCAATAGTATCCCCGGTAGAGGAGATAGTCGGGTTATAATAACGAGTGCGGTTAGTAACTATTTTGCGTTTTCCTGTATTGAGATCGAGAAGACAGAGCTCAGAGTAGTCCTCTAAATTCTGAGTATTATGAGAGGTGGTCTCGCTCCAATAGACTTTTTCCTTATGGATTACTAAAGGGGAGGAGTAGTAGCTAAAAGGGAAAAGTATCGACTCCTTTCCAGTAGTATCCACAATAACCAATTTACGATACTCATCATATCCCCATTTCGCCACAATATAAGATTTATCATATTTAGACCCGGGGAGAGAGATTCTGATAGGGTAAAAATATTCGCAATACCTCTTCTCGTGCTGAGTACACACCTCTCTATATGGGGTGAATGGGGCTCTTGAGTTATAGTCGTTTTTCCAGATATTTCCCATTACCTCTGTTGCCTCTTTGAGAACTTGTTGAGGTGAAGCCTGAAAACCTTTATTATATGCACCAAAAATTACTTTAGGTTTATAAAAACCGCGAACGGAATAATCTAAATATTTCCCCTCCATAAAGTAATCATCTGTTAGAAAACGTGCAGTACTATTAATAAGATAACCGAAAGAGTAGTGATCGGGAGTCTTTTTTTCGGTGGATCCAAGATGCCACTTATCCCAATTTCTAAAATCATCATTTATAAAAGCCATTCTGAAATAGGCTAAGAATTCCGCTTCTCTTCCCCTCCCTGCTTTAGAAAACTGTGTTTCAGAGACCACTGCATCCCCCTCCATAAACCATCCCGGAACGAAAAGACCAGAACCAATAGCAGAGATTTGCTCACCGAATATATATTTCAGCACCTTAAAAGCCCCTTGTTCCCATTTTGCAAACTGTCCCACGTGCCGTGTTTCATGGAGGGCAAGGTGGGTGCCCCAGTCGTCTGCAGTTCCTCTAAAAGGGGGAGGTGTGGTAAAAAAATCCATTCTCGCCGGTGCCCAACCCACAGTTCCATTGCTTTTAGTACAATAAGGGTGGAGAACCACAGAGATTCTTTTTGGATTTACCACGAGGGATTCAAGGACTCTTTTCCTATTATTTTCAAGCACAGTAGCATATTTTCTTGCTAAAGAATCTATTTCGTAAGGGAAGATAATATTATAATGCTCAGTTTTAATTATTTTCCATTTAACATCGATAGGGTCTATCCCTACAGAAAAAAACTGAGCTACTGCACTCTGCGTGAATGAAATTAGGATCAGAGAGAGGATAAGTTTAAGGCAGGTTTTTCTCATTGAACAAAAAAGTAAAATAAAAAGTGTAACGAAAAACAAAGATAACAATTATTTTTTCTATTCTTAAAACTAAAGAAAAACCGCTATATTTGCGAAACCAAATTTTAAATTAATGAGTGTAGTATTTCAAATCCTTACATTACTCGGTTCCCTTGGTCTTTTTCTGTATGGTATGACGCTGATGAGCGAGGCTCTCCAGAAAGTCGCAGGTGAAAGGCTTCGTTCCACATTGACAGCAATGACCTCAAATCGTTTTAAGGGGATTTTTACAGGTTTCTTTATTACGTCTATTATTCAGTCATCCAGTGCCACCACTGTAATGATAGTCAGCTTTGTGAATGCAGGACTTCTTACTCTGTATCAGGCGGTAGGGGTTATTATGGGGGCTAACATAGGAACCACTGTCACAGCTTGGCTTATCTCTCTCCTTGGATTTAAGTTCGATATAGCAGTTATAGCCATTCCATTAATCGCTGTAGGCTTTGTCTTCATGATGTTCAAATCGAGGAAGAGAAAATCTATCGGGGAGATGATTATTGGTTTTGCCCTCCTTTTTATGGGACTTGGCTTTATGAAAGAGGCTGTACCTGATCTTAATTCCAGTCCGGAGGTTCTTGCTTTCATTCAGAGATGGACAGATTGGGGCTTTTGGTCAATATTGGCATTTGTGGGGTTAGGAACGGCTTTAACCATAATTCTCCAGTCATCAAGTGCCACTATGGCTTTAACCTTAGTGATGTGTAATTTCGGATGGATTCCATTTGAGATGGCAGCAGCCATGGTACTTGGAGAGAACATAGGGACCACAGTTACTGCAAATATTGCAGCGGCAGTAGGTAATGTCTCCGCAAAACGAGCGGCAATTGCCCATACTGTCTTTAATATCTTCGGGGTTATTTGGGTGCTTATCCTATTCAAACCTTTCCTATGGCTTGTCTCTAAAATTATTATTGCAATATCCGGTATAGATCCATTTTTATCGACAGAGTCGGTTTTATATGGAGTCTCTATGGTTCATACTCTGTTTAACGTCTCAAATGCCTTGATATTAGTTTGGTTTATTCCTCAAATAGTGAAAATTGTAGAGCATTTGATACCGAGTCCAAAGGGAGAAGAGGTATTTAGACTTCAATATATACAGGGTGGGCTTTTGAATACTGCAGAACTCTCTTTGGCTCAGGCAAAGAATGAGATATTACACTTTGCACAAATCATTCAAAAGGAGTATAAATATGTAAGGGAAGCTATCAACGAGGTAGAAAACCAGAAAAAATTTCAAGAACTTTTTAATAAAATAGAGAAGTACGAACAAATCACAGATAATATCGAGGTAGAGATAGCTAAATATCTAAATAGTGTAAATGAATGGCAGTTAAGTGATGAATCTAAAAATCGTGTGCAGGCAATGTATAAAATCATAAGTGAAATGGAGAGCATCGGGGATTCGGGATATAATATTGCCAGAATATTGCAAAGGAAAAACGACCATAAAAAGATATTTGAGAGAGGGATGCTTAAGAAACTAAATAAGATGATGGATTTAGTTGATAAATCTATCGAGATTATGATGGTTAATTTAGAGCTTGGATATACCAAAATAGATAATATTTCGACAGCTCTTGATTTAGAGTATGAGATTAATGAATATAGAAATAATCTTAAAGATGAGCATTTGATTAACTTGGATGCCAATGAGTATGCCTATCTTGTAGGGGTTTATTATATAGACATTATTTCCGAGTGTGAGAAAGCAGGGGATTATGCAATTAATGTTTCAGAGGCTATTATTGAAATAAAATAGAGTATGTATAAATTTTTTAAGAAGGGGCTACTCTCTCTGTTTTCTCTGCTTTTGCTTTCAGGAGGGGTATTTGCGCAAACAGACTCCGCCACTTTTGTAAACGCGCAGTGGCTAAAAAGAAATATCTCCAAAGGGGTGACTCTTAAACAGTTCCATTTTACTAACAACTCTCTTTTCTGTTCAAATCAGTTTATCTCTATTTTGAAAATAGATCCTACTTATGCCAAGATAGATATAGTTGCTGATACCATTCTTAGGACAGTTTCAGATTTTGCTTCGCAATACTCTGTGCTTGCTGCCATCAATGGCTCTTTCTTCGATATGGCTGCCTCAGGGAAACCATATAACTCGGTTGATTACCTTAGAATAGATGGTGTGGAACTTGCCCCAAATCAGTATAAAGATAATGCAAGACTCTTCCATCAGACAGGAGCTGTTGCCCTCTTTAACGGGGAGTTTTATTTGCTGAAAGCAGATGAGGTTAAAGATTGGGAGAGCTATATTGAAGCGGAAGATGTATTGACCTCCGGTCCTCTTTTAAGGATTGACGGCAATGATGAAGTGCTGGCGCAAAACTCCTTTAATGTTTCAAGGCACCCTCGTACTTGCGTTGCAAAATCCTCACCTTGCGAGATATTTTTTATTGTTGTGGATGGTAGAAATGCTGCCGCAGCAGGGGTTTCTCTTTCGGAGCTTCAACAAATAGTCCGCTGGTTAGGAGCCAAGGATGCCCTTAATCTTGACGGAGGTGGTTCCTCTACAATGTTTGTGGAGGGCAAAGAAAAAGATGAGCAGGTGGTAAACCACCCTTCTGACAATAAACTCTTCGACCACCAGGGAGAACGCCGCGTTGCCAACGCCCTTATCGTCACCCGCAAAACCCCATAACAAAAGAGGTTGGTTTTTGTAAACCAACCTCTTTCTTCAAAACAAAAACTAATGCATTTATGAAAAACTCTACATATCCATTCCACCCATACCAGGGTTCATTGGCATTGAAGGTGTAGCTTCCGGCTTATCAGCCAATGCACACTCTGTGGTTAAGAACATACCTGCTACTGAAGCAGCGTTCTCAAGTGCAATACGAGTTACTTTAGTAGGATCTATAACTCCGGTCTTAAATAGATGTTCGTACTTATCTGTGCGAGCATTGTAACCGAAATCATCTTTCCCCTCTTTCACTTTCTGAACCACTACACTCCCTTCAAGTCCTGCGTTTTCAACTATAAGACGAAGGGGTGACTCTATAGCTCTTGCTATAATATTGATACCTGTCTGCTCATCTTCATTGTCAGCTTTAACTTTGCTCAAAGCGGATATTGCGCGAATAAATGCAACTCCACCACCGGGGATAATCCCCTCCTCAACTGCAGCACGTGTAGCATTCAAAGCATCTTCTACTCTATCTTTCTTCTCTTTCATTTCAACCTCTGAAGCAGCTCCCACATAAAGAACAGCTACCCCTCCTGCCAACTTGGCAAGTCTCTCTTGTAGTTTCTCTTTATCGTAATCGGAAGTAGTGGTTGTAATCTGTTTGCGAATCTGCGCAACTCTCTCCTGAATCTCTTTCTTATCACCTGCACCACCAACTATAGTAGTATTCTCTTTATCTATAGTAACCTTTTCAGCCTCTCCTAACATATCAGGAGTGGTGTTTTCAAGAGTGAAACCTCTCTCTTCTGAGATAACAGTACCACCAGTAAGGATAGCTATATCCTGAAGCATCTCTTTACGACGATCACCGAAGCCGGGAGCCTTAACAGCAGCTATCTTTAATGTACCGCGAAGTCTATTAACTACTAATGTGGTAAGTGCTTCTCCTTCTACATCTTCTGCTATAATAAGGAGTGATTTCCCCTCTCTTGCAATAGGCTCAAGAATAGGAAGAAGGTCTTTCATTGTAGAGATCTTCTTGTCAGTAATTAATATACGAGGAGTATCAAGAACAGCCTCCATCTTATCTGAATTGGTCATAAAATAAGGAGAGATATAACCTCTGTCAAACTGCATTCCTTCTACCACTTTTACCTCTGTCTCTGTTCCCTTTGCCTCTTCAACTGTGATAACACCCTCTTTGTTTACTTTGCCCATGGCCTCTGCAATAAGTTTACCTATAAAATGGTCATTATTTGAAGAGGTAGCAGCTATCTGCTCTACTTTAGCAATGTCATCACCCACAGTCTGAGTCTGACGTCTTAAATCTTCTATAACTGCTGCAACAGCTTTGTCTATACCGCGTTTAAGATCCATAGGATTTGCACCTGCGGTAACATTCTTTAACCCTACATTAATGATTTCCTGTGCCAAGATAGTAGCGGTAGTGGTACCGTCACCTGCCTGGTCGTTGGTCTTTGAAGCCACCTCTTTAACCATCTGTGCACCCATGTTCTGGAAACGGTTTTCGAGTTCTATCTCTTTTGCTACTGTAACCCCATCCTTAGTAACTTGAGGAGCACCGAATTTCTTATCAATTACCACATTTCTCCCTTTAGGGCCAAGTGTAACTTTAACTGCATTTGCCAAAGCGTCAGCACCCTCTTTCATAAGGTTGCGGGCTTCCATATTGAATTTAATCTCTTTTGACATGATAATATTGTTTTAAAACCTTTATAAATTACATTATTGCCAGGATATCCGACTGGCGCATCATTAAATAATCTTTCCCGTCAACTGTTATTTCAGTTCCGGAATATTTTCCGTAAAGTACATTGTCACCTACTTTTAACTCCATAGGTTCATCTTTCTTTCCGCCACCTACAGCAACAACTTTTCCCTGCTGAGGTTTTTCTTTGGCTGTTTCCGGAATATAAATCCCGCTTGCTGTTTTAGTTTCAGCTTCTTTGGGTTCTACTAAAACCCTGTCTGCTAATGGTTTGATGTTCATAATAATAAAATTTAATGTTTTTATAATTGTTTATTAATTTCATTTTACGACTTTTGTATTGGCAAAATAAATGCCATAAGGCTATTCTGACAAATTGTCACTATGGATGAAGATATAAAATATATGAACGAGGCTTTGAAAGAGGCTCGCAGAGGTGGCGAAAGGGGAGAAATCCCCATCGGTGCTGTTATTGTCTCTGATGGATCAATAATAGCACGGGCACATAATCTCAATGAGACTCTCAATGACCCTACTGCTCATGCTGAAATGCAGGCAATAACCATGGCTACAAATCACCTTGGTGGGAAATATCTGAACACCTGCACCATTTATGTTACAGTGGAACCTTGTCCAATGTGTGCTGCTGCACTTGCCTGGGCACAGGTTAAGAGGGTGGTTTTCGGAGCTTCGGATCCAAAAAGGGGCTACACTCTCTTTTCACCGACACTGCTTCATCCTCGCACGGAAGTGGTTTCAGGGCCCCTTGAAAATGAGTGCGGAGAGTTAGTCTCAAATTTCTTTAAAACAATAAGATAACTGTGGAATTTTTACTTGAGTGGGGGTACCTGGGGGTTTTTGTCGGAGCTTTTTTAGCTTCGACTATTGTCCCTTTTTCCTCCGATTTCGTGGTAGTGGGGATGCTGCTAGCAGGGGGGAACCCTTTGATGACAGTTGTTTTCGCTACTGCCGGAAATTGGATTGGAAGCCTCACCACTTATGGACTCGGGTGGCTCGGAAAATGGGAGTGGATCGAGAAATGGTTTAAGGTTAAGCGTGAAACAATAGAGAAGCAAAAATCAAAAATCGACAAATATGGTTCACTGATAGCTTTTTTCAGTTGGTTCCCTATTATCGGAGATGTTTTATCCATAGGGCTTGGCTTTTATAAGGTGAATTTTACCAAATGTGCCCTCTTCATGCTCATAGGTAAAGCTATTCGTTTTGCATTTTGGTTACTAATGTTCCACCTCTTTGAAGGGAAAATCCCTTGGTTATAAAAAAATTGTTTATATTTGCAGCCCAAAACTGACCTATGGTGTAATGGTAGCACTACAGATTTTGGTTCTGTCTGTCGAAGTTCGAGTCTTCGTAGGTCAACAATGAAAAGATTTTTTATTCTGATACTCACATCCTTGGTCTTATTCGGTTGTGGTCAGCCAGCGAGTAAGAAATCACAGAAAGCAAACCCCTTTCCGCGAGTAACTCTCCCATCTATGGTCTCTTCTGAGGCTCAAGCATTGGACTTTATGGCGTTAAATTATTGGAACAAATTCTTTGATTCCACTAAAGTTTTCTCATTGGACACCTCTTTTATAGGTGGTATTTCAAAAAAAGATTTTAATGGTGCCTTCGCAGAATATGCGACCATTTTAGCACAAGTCCCTCCTCAGATAGCACTCCAAGCCCAGGAGAAGCTTATTTCAAAAGCTATTTTGCTCGAAACCGAATTCCCCGAAAATAATCTTTTTGATAAGATAGTTCTTTTTTCAGAGGAGGTTATCTATGGGGTCAATTCCGATTATAGAAACGAAGAGTATTATCTCCCCATAGCTGAAGCCCTCTCCAAATCTGATTTAGTCGATAGTTTATCCAGAAAAAAGTATGAGCAAGAGGTAATCGACTGCTCGTTAAATAGACTCGGAACGGTGGCAACTGACTTTAAGTTTAGCACCATGGAGGGGCAGCACTCATCTCTTCATAAAATAAAAGCAGACTACACACTCCTCTTCTTCTCAAACCCGGGGTGCCATGCATGCAAAGATATTATCACCGCCCTTCAAGAGACTCCTAAGATCGCCTCTATGGTAAAGGAGAAGAAATTAGCAGTATTGAATATGTATATTGACCACGACCTGACAGAGTGGTTTAAGTACATGCCGATATACCCTAAAGAGTGGAAAAATGCATACGACCCTGACTTTACCATAAGAGATAAAAAACTTTATAGCGTTCGTGCTATCCCTTCACTCTACCTTTTAGATAAAGAAAAGAGGGTTATCTATAAAGATGCCCCTCCTCAAGTGGTTATCTCTGTGTTAGAGAGATTATAATCAGATTTTCTACCCCACTAACCAGACCATAACATGGTCTTCAAAAAGTTCGTATTCGAGATAAAACTCATCTTCTTCCCCATCCTTATGGATAAAGACAGCTTCGAGTTCCCCCTCGTTTCTGGGAGTAAATTTTTCAAGCTCTATCTGTTCAGCGAAATCAACACCACTTTTTGACATCCTTTTATATATAGCCTCTTTTGCAGACCAATATATAGCCAAATGAAGATTAGTGTGTTTATCCGATAGATCTTCGATCTCCTCTTCAGAGAGTGCCTTCTTTTTTACTGCTGAAAAATCTCTATTAACAGACTCTATATCTATCCCGAGATCCTCTTCAGGGTGTGTAATAATGGCCACAAATCTATTAGTGTGGGAGATACTAATCTCCGTTACCATGTTTTGAAGATAGGGTTTTCCGTTATCGTGATGTCCGAGATAGACCTTCTCGGGAAACATTTCGTTTAGCAGGGCTCTTACAGCAAGTTTCTCTTTTCTTCTGGCAGGGCTCTTTAGAATCTCTATTTCTTCTAATTCCTCTGTTGGGATAGGATTACATAATTCCCGCAGCTCCTCTTCGGATTCGGTAATTTCCCATACATAAATTTCTGCTCCGTTGTCCTCTTTTCTTTTGAGATAAAGTCCCATTTCTAATAATTAAACTGTGCAAATATAGTTATTTTTTAATCGCATAATATTTTTCTTCCATAAATATCGGATTATAAGAAAGTTTTGCCTTTCTAAGCCCCTCATCTCCTGCATCATCCTCGCGATTAATATAGACGCAGTCCATAGCTTCCTGAAGTATAAAGGCCTGATTTATCATTTGATAAGCCCCTTTAATTTCCAAAAAAGCCTTCTCCACATGAACTATAAAGGTATCACTATTAACCCTTTCCCCTATGGTAAAGGCGACCACATTTCCATCTACCCTAAGTAGCCCCCCTTTTAGTTTCAGAGGGATGAAATATTTAATCATTTTTCCAACAGCACAATGCTCTGTTCGTACAGAAACATTATGGATACAGTCGTGATTTTTACACCAAATATCATTCATGGCAGAGCACTCGTCAAGTAGGGATAGACACCTCTCCCTATTTTGATACTCTATTGTTTCATAACTCCATACAGGGTGGTCTTTAAAACGAGAGATAAGATTTCTTTTAGGCTGGAACTTCTTCCCTGAGAGAGTTGCAAGCTGTTCTCTGTCATAGATATAATCGAAAGAATTTCTGGCTGGAGCAAATTCAAATTCCCCTGGAAATAGGGATTCTATTAAGGGGATCTTAGAGGGGGATATGGTAAAAAGAGAGAACTTTTTACCTATTTTAGCAGCATCCTCCATCATAAGTTTTATGCACTCTTTTAAGTCTCCTTCCCCTGCAGGAAAGACATAAGAGGCCGTCTCCCCATCCACACTGCGTACCAGCAGCATGTTTTTATAACGACAGAGGGTGGTATTATAAACATCACTCCATGCAAATAGAGAGGTATAACAATGCTCGGTTATTCGAAGATCTGAAATCTTAAATAGCGAGTCGCACCACTCCTTTTCAGTAAAAGAGTAGTCATTTTCGGGAAGAGAAAAAGATTTGAATTCTAACATTGTTTACTGATAAAGCCAATTTGATAGAACAGAGATAATCTCTTTAGAGGTCTCTTCAGGGAAGGTGCGAATACGAGCTCTGTGGCTCCCGTTGGGTTCTATATATATTTTTATATTCTCTCTCTTTGAGTCAGGAACTCTGACAGCAGACCAAGGATCAAATTCTCCATATATAAAAAGCATCTTAGAATCAGTGGTTTTTAAGAAAGAGGAGATTTTATTATAGAGTGTTTTATCGAACTTAAATTTGTTATCCTTAGGGAGGAAAATCTTATCGAGATACCCTTTTGAGGACTTAATGTCTAAATATTTCTTAAAAGGCTTAGTGTCATACCCATAATAACCAAGCTCCTTTGCAGCCTGGACGAAGAAAGGGGAGGTATCACTCTCTTTAACGAAATAATCAGGACCGGCCACTTTTACCAAATAGTCGAATAACTCCTTATCGGAAGCCGTAAGAGCAGGAATCGTACTGCTCTTCATTCCCCATTGCCAGAAAGCAAATGGAAACTCAAGTACACAATAATCAAATATCTCCTTTAGAGGGAGATTATACTCAAGCCCTTTCTCTTTACTTAGTGCTTCAAGCATCGGAACGAGAGTGGCTTTTCTCTTTAACACTTCGATTTGGTAACCCTTTATGGTGGCTCTATCCTGTGGTGTACCTGCGAAATTTGCAATAAAAGGTTCGTGTCTTCCATCTTCTTTCCCCCTACATAAAGGGGCTACATAAGGGACTGTAATGTCAACATCCTTAGGAAAGAATGTTCGGTAAAGCATGGCAGTTTGTCCCCCTTTGCTTACTCCGGTAGCAATCCATTTTTTAGGGAGCAGAGGTTTAAGAGAGGTAACCACATTATGTAGGTCTTTAGCTGAGTTTTCAGCAGTCAGATAGGTCCAATCTTTCCCCTTTGGAGTCGATTCAAGGAAATAGCGATGTTCTACGAAAACGAGATTTGTATTAAAAATGGTTGAAATCTCATCTCTGTATGAAGGTCTTGCAGCGTATTGTGCTCCATAACCCTCTGTAACTACCACTGTGGCACTATCGGGATGAACAGTGAAAATAAAAACTCTTTGGAGGAATGTCCCTTTTTCAGGATTATTATGGTCGATAGGTTGTTCGAAATAAGCAACAAACTTTTCGTTGAAATGTTTGCTCTCCATAAGCTGGACGTTAGAGACATTTGGCAGAGAGCCGACCTTGTCTATAATACTTTGAGCATAAGAGGTAAAAGTTATTCCTAAAAGGAGAATAGCCGAAAAAATACGGCTGTATAATTGTTTCATAAAATATGTTGATTTGATTATCAGGGCACGAAAGTAGTAAAAAATAGTTACTTTTGCGAAAAAATACGAATATTAGAAATGAAAGATTTTGTTAAAGAATTGGAATGGAGGGGTATGATTCATGATATTATGCCCGGAACGCGTGAGCAACTTTTAAAAGAACAGACCACTGCATATATAGGAATAGACCCTACTGCTGACTCCCTTCATATCGGGCATTTGGTAAGCGTGATGATCCTTAAACACTTTCAGAACTGTGGTCATCGCCCCATAGCGGTTCTCGGAGGTGCTACCGGAATGATTGGCGACCCCTCTATGAAGTCGTCAGAGAGAAACTTGCTCGATGAGGCGACCCTCAGACATAATCAAGAGGGGATTAAGAGACAGCTCTCTAACCTTCTCGATTTCGACGGAGGTCATAAGAACTCAGCATTGTTACTGAATAACTATGATTGGACTAAAGACTATACTTTCCTGAATTTTACACGAGATATCGGAAAACATATCACTGTTAATTATATGATGAGTAAGGATTCTGTAAAAAAGAGACTTACAGGTGAGGAGAAAGAGGGGATGTCCTTTACAGAGTTTACCTACCAACTCCTCCAAGGATATGATTATCTATATCTATACGAACAGCATAACTGTAAACTCCAGATGGGAGGGAGTGACCAATGGGGAAACATTACTACCGGTACAGAACTAATCCGTAGAAAAATTAGTGGCGATGCCTTTGCCCTTACCTGCCCCCTTATAACCAAAGCAGACGGAGGTAAATTTGGAAAAACGGAGCAAGGTAACATCTGGCTCTCCCCCGAATATACATCGCCTTATACATTTTATCAGTTCTGGCTAAATGTTAGCGATGACGATGCGGCAAAATATATTAAAATCTTCACTATGCTCTCTCAGCAAGAGGTGGAAAAGGCTATTGCAGAGCATTCAGAAGCTCCTCATCTTCGCGCACTACAGAAACTTCTTGCAAAAGAGGTGACTATTATGGTTCATGGTGAGCAGGAGTATATTAGAGCAGTTGCCGCTTCAAATATCCTATTTGGGAACTCTACTTCTGATGAATTAAGAGGTTTAGATGAAAGGACGTTTTTATCAGTGTTTGAAGGAGTTCCACAGTTTGACCTCAATAGAAACATTTTACCACAAAATATTATTGAACTCCTCGCCTCCCATTCGCAAGTGTTCCCCTCAAAAGGGGAGTGTCGTAAGATGATTCAAGCAGGGGGAGTCTCTATTAATAAAGATAAGTGTTCAGGGGTAGAGCAAGAAGTTACTGCGAATGACTTAATAAATGGTAAATATATTCTTGCCCAGAAAGGGAAGAAGAACTATTATATATTAAAATTTGAGTAAAGATGGAAGGAGAAAGTACAAGACAATTAAGGGTAGCCCGCCAAATACAGCGGGACCTTGCAGAGATTATAAGAATGCGCGGAATGGCAGCATTCGATGGTGCAATGGTTACTGTAAGTGAAGTGAGAATCTCCCCTGACCTATCAGTAGCGAAAGTGTTTATCAGCATCTTCCCTTCAGAAAAGAAGAACAGTGTTCTTGCGATAGTACAGAATAACAATAAATCTATAAGAGGAGAACTTGGTCGCAGAGTCTCTAAGCAATTTAGAATAGTGCCGGAGCTCGTCTTCCTTTTAGACGAGTCGCTAGATTATGTGGAGCATATAGACGAGTTGCTCAAACAATAAGCGGACTCTATTATGCATCTCCCTTTTTACATAGCCAAGAGGTATCTTTTCGCCAAAAAGTCGCATAATGTTATTAACATAATCTCCTCTATTAGCACTATTGGAATAGCAATAGGGACTGCGGCGATGGTGATTATACTCTCCACCTATAACGGATTTGGGGATTTAGTAAAAGGGATTTATGCAAACTATGAGGCTGACGTTCTTATAGAACCGGCAGTCGGAAAAGCATTCTCACCCTCGGCAGAGGAGTTTCAGAAGATAAAAGGGGATTCGAGAGTAAAGGCGTTCTGCGAAATAGTGGAGGAGAATGTCTTTGTTACCTATGATAATTCCCAAGGTGTCGCGATTATTAAAGGGGTAGATAAAGTGTTTGAAGAGAACACTCGATTAATAAGTCATTTAATAGAGGGTGACTTCGACCTTGAATATGGAGAGATACCTCAAGCAGTAGTAGGGAGGGGTATTGCTTACGAAATGGGGATAAGAGTTAGGTTCTTAGATCCGCTTGAAATCTATTACCCTATCAAAGGGAGTAATATTTCCGTATTAAACCCGATGGCATCGTTAAATAAAAAGACTCTTTTTCCTGTCGGGATAGTCTCCCTCGAGCAGAATTTTGACAAGAAATATATCTTCATACCGATTAAAGCAGCACGAGAAATTATAGGGTATGAAGATGAAGTAACCTCATTAGAGATAACTCTGAAAGAGGGGGTAAATGTAAATGAGTTTAAAAAAGAGATAGTTTCTGCTATAGGGAGCTCTTATATAGTTAAAGATAAATATCAGCAAAATGAGACTGTCTATAAGATGATGACCTATGAGAAAGTAGCCATCTATATGATTCTTCTCTTTATTATTATCCTAATATCATTTAACGCTTATGGCTCCCTCTCAATGCTTATAATAGAGAAGAGAGATGATGTCGAAATATTAAGGAGTATGGGGGCAAACGAATCGTTAATACAAAAGATATTTATCATCGAGGGGTGGTTGATTACCCTGTTAGGGGTAGTTGTCGGAGTAGTAATTGGAATTTTACTCTGCCTCATACAACAACATTTTGGAATAATTAAAATGCCGGGCAATTTTATTATAAAACACTATCCTGTGGTCATAAACATCTGGGATATAGTGGCTTCTGTCTTGGGGGTAGGAGTGGTAGGGTTGATAATTTCCCTATTTCCGGTTAGGAGTATTCTGATAAAATCAAAAAAAATCAAAAAAATTTAAAATTCAGTGCAACGAAAAACTAAACATATGCATCTATGTAATAGGTTTAGGTTTTAGTACACAAGAAGGGGTGCCTATTGTAGCAGAGGGGTGCTCCTTTTTTTATGCCTTTTTTTGAACGATCAGACTTTGAAAATGGCATAAACAGAAGAGCCGCTACCACTCATGGCAGAATAGAGAGCTCCATTTCGATAATAATCATTTTTTATCTCTTCAAGCAACGGATGTTTCCTGAAAATCGTCTTTTCAAAATCATTTACGACACTCTCCCTCCATCTCTCTATAGGGAGTGAAAGTAACTCCTTCAAAGGAGTTCCGACATAGGGTACTATCTCTGAATAAGCTTCAGCAGTGGAGACATGAATCTCGGGCGAAGTGATTTTTATTTCATACTTCTCCTTATTACCGGCAATCTCTTTAATTAGAGGCAAATTACACTCAGTGAGTATCTCTCCACGACCCTCTCCATACATAGCTCTATTATATATGAAAAATGAAGTATCGCTTCCAAGTTTAGAGGCATAATTTGCCATTTTCTCTTCAGAGAGTCCGAGAGTAAAGAGGGAGTTAAGCCCTTTTATGGTGGAAGCAGCATTAGAAGAACCACCTCCAAGTCCCGAACCTACCGGTATTCTTTTATAAAGGTGAAATGCTACAGGCGGTATATCGAAGTCACTCTTCAATAAATTATATGCTTTAATACAGAGGTCGTTATTTATATCTCCATTAGGCAATGAGTAAGGGTCTCCGTAATGAGTGATAGATAGAGTGTTGGCAGTTACTATTTCAAGTATATCACAAAGTGGAACGGGTATAAAAAGAGTCTCCAAATTATGAAAACCGTCTGAACGTTTCTCAGTAATTCGGAGCCCTATATTTATCTTAGCATTGGGATATGTTACGATATTCATTATTCTATCCGCATTTTCCGTGTCCGCAGTCTTGACAAATCAAGCACCCTTCCTGGTAAATAAGGTTACCGGAACCACATTTTTCACATTTTTGACCGGTCTCATCCTTGGTTCCATTAGGGATATACTGTTTTAGAGCCCTCTCTACGCCGTTTTTCCAAGTATTAATACTATCGCTATCAAGGTCAAGTCCTCTGACAAGATTCAGAACGTCCACAATAGGCATCCCGTTTCTCAATACTCCTGAAATGAGTTTTGCATAATTCCAAAACTCTTTATTAAACATGTGTGAAATACCTCCTGCTACACCCGGGTATCCATAACCATCTTTATAGTAAAAGTCATAACGTGATTTAGACTCTCCTTCGTCTTTAACCTTAACAATCGTTCCACTATATACTGAGCGAGGAATGCTCCTATTGTCGTCATCTGCAAGCCCTGTGAAGATCTCATAAGGTTTTCCATTTAATTTTCCTACCAATGCAATCCACTGTTCATTTCCATTCTTAAAACGAATAACATCTGCTTCGAGAGATTTAGGACGTTTTTTAGGTCTTAATGCAGACTCTCCCTCTTTAGCGGAGACAAGAACACCTGTTCTGGAACCATCTCTATAGACAGTAATCCCTTTGCATCCACATTCCCAAGCTGTTTTATAGACGTCAGCCACCATCCCCTCTTCTATATCTTTTGGAAGGTTAACAGTGACACTTATAGAGTGATCTACCCATTTTTGCATCTTTCCTTGCATCTTAACTTTGGCTACCCAGTCTATATCGTTAGAAGTAGCTTTATTATAAGGCGACTTTTTAACAAGTTCTGAAATCTCCTCTTCAGACATCTTCCTAACACTCTCCACATCATAACCTGATACTTCACACCAAGTGAGGAAGTGATGATGAAATACAAAATACTCCTCAAAACAATCCCCGTTTTCATCCTTAAAAGCGACAACTGCGGTCATATCGTTAGGATTAACCTTTCTTCTCCTTTTATAAAAAGGGAGGAACACCGGTTCAATCCCGGATGTGGTTTGGGTCATTAGGGAGGTGGTCCCTGTAGGAGCAATGGTCAGCATAGAGATGTTTCTCCTTCCGTAACGAACCATTTCATCATATAGCTCCTCATCTTCTCTGCGGATTCTCCCAATCATAGGGTTATTAGTCTCTTTGTTTGCATTAAAGATAGGGAAAGCTCCCCTCTCTTTAGCCATAATAACAGATGAGCGATAAGCCTCTATGGCAAGGGTTTTCTGGGTACTTGAGGCGAAATCAGTGGCTTTGGCGGTACCATAAGTAAGGCCAAGTGCAGCTAGCATATCCCCCTCTCCTGTTATACCAAGTCCCGTTCTTCTTCCACCAAGTGTCTTGGCTTTTATCTTCTCCCAAAGCTCTATTTCGGTTCTTTTAACATCCTCATCTTCAGGGTCATTCTTTACTTTATTTAAGATGGCATCTATCTTCTCCATTTCGAGTTCGATAAGGTCATCCATAAGTCTCATCCCTTTTATTACATGGTCTTTAAAGAGCTCTTCATTAAATTTAGCTTCAGGTGAGAATGGCTTATCAACATAAGAATAGAGATTTATGGCCATTAACCTACATGAGTCATAAGGACAAAGTGGAATCTCTCCACAAGGATTAGTGCTGACAGTAGCATACCCTTCATCTGAATAGCAGTCAGCAACGGACTCTCTAATAATAGTATCCCAAAAAAGTATTCCCGGTTCCGCAGATTTCCAAGCATTATGAATTATTTTTTTCCATAAAGCTGTGGCATCTATCTCCTTAGAATATTTAGAACCATCCGAGTCCACAGGATATACTTGTCTATAAGGCTTATTATTGAGGGCACACCTCATGAACTCATCATCTATTTTAACGGAAACATTCGCCCCTGTAACTTTTCCTTTCTCCATTTTAGCATCTATAAAATGTTCGGAATCAGGATGTTTAATGGAAATAGAGAGCATTAATGCCCCTCTGCGTCCATCTTGAGCGACTTCACGAGTAGAGTTAGAGTATCTCTCCATAAAAGGGACTACCCCTGTGGAGGTAAGAGCACTATTGAGAACAGGGCTACCGGAGGGTCTTATATGTGATAAATCATGACCTACACCACCTCTTCGTTTCATAAGCTGTACCTGCTCTTCGTCTATTTTAAGGATACCTCCATACGAGTCAGCAGGATTTCTGTGACCGATGACAAAGCAGTTTGAAAGTGATGCTACTTGGAAATTATTTCCAATACCTGACATCGGACCACCTTGTGGGATGATATACTTAAAATCTTTAAGCAAATCGAAAATTTCCTCAGCAGAGAGAGGATTTGGATATTTCGATTCAATGCGGGCAAATTCGTCTGCCAAACGATGATGCATATCTTCCGGTGATTTCTCATAGAGATTACCAAAAGAATCTTTCATAGCGTATTTGTTAATCCAAACAGAGGCTGCTAATTCATCTCCCTTGAAATATTTTTTACTTTCTTCAAGGGCTTCGTCGTAGGTGTAAGTCTTCATTATGGGATGCCTATTTTTTTCTAAATTGGCACGCAAGTTATTATTTAAAAAAAGAGAAAAAAAGAGAAACTATATGAAGTTATCAACAAAATTCCTAACAACAATTTTTACTACAATTGTCGCAATTTGAGAACTCGCCCCTGAGTCTTTTCTCGACCAAGTTTGACATTCTCCCTTTTAATTCTTCTGTTGATATCTTTTCTAGTACAGATAAAGCGAAAGCTAATTGCTGAATAAGTTTTGCCTCTTTTGCAGGGATGCCCCTTGAGCGCATATAGAATAACTCATCATCATCAAGTCTTCCTGATGTGGCTCCGTGTGAGCACTTTACATTATCTGCATATATTTCTAACTGTGGTTTTGAAAAAACTCTTGCCCCTTTAGAGAGGAGTAAGTTATGGTTTGCTTGATAAGCTTCAGTCTGCTGTGCGTCAGGAACTACTGAGATTAGTCCGTAAAAATTACTTACTGCTTTATCATCTAAAATCCCCTTAAAAAGTTGACTGCTCTTGCAGTTCGGGACAAGATGGTTCATATATATATTGGTAGAGATCGTCTGTTCTCCATCGACAAGATAAAGTCCGTTAATCTCGCAATATGCCCCCTCTCCTTTTAAGTCAGCTTTAATCTCATTAGTAATAATACCTCCGTGCAGGGTGATGAAGTTAATCTTTAACTTAGAACCGCTTTCAAGACTAATGTTGAATTTAGTGGAGTGTCGAGATGTCTTATATTCATTTTGAATAACGACAAAATCAGCATCAGCTCCCTCTTTTAAGGAGATATCTATGGTCTCATTTGTGGAAAAATCATCTGACGAGAAGGTGTGTGAACAGAGTAATATTTTGGCTGAAGAGTTGGACTCAAAAACAAAATTACTCCCAAATTCCATTTCAAGGGGAGATTCTTTGGTACGAATCCCTATAATTTGTAGGATTTCCGGAAGGATTTCATCAGGCTTTAAGTTAAAAGAAAAAGGGACCTTGGTGCCTTGGACGCCTCCGTTTACTACAAAAACTTGTCGAGATCCCTTCATGGGGACGCTACAACGGAATTTCTGGACAGTTTCAAGCGCAGGTGCGTATATATAGTTTTCTATTACCATCTTATTCTTTTATTAACCAATCATATCCTCTCTCTTCTACTTCGAGTGCAAGGTTTTTATCCCCTGTTTTAATAATTTCTCCGCGATACAGAATATGTACAAAGTCAGGTACAATATAATCTAAAAGCCTTTGGTAGTGTGTAATCACTATAAAAGCATTGTCTTTTCTTTTAAGGTTATTTACCCCTGTTGCCACTATTCTAAGTGCATCAATATCCAGCCCGCTGTCTGTTTCATCGAGGATTGCGAGGCGAGGGTCGATCATTGCCATTTGAAATATCTCGTTTCTCTTCTTTTCTCCACCTGAGAACCCGACATTCACCCCTCTTGATGAGAAGGAGGGATCCATCTGTACCACTGCCATCTTGCTTCTCATCAGTTTAAGAAATTCGGCAGAGTTAAGAGGTTCTAGCCCTTTATGTTTACGATGCTCATTAAGAGCACTTTTCATAAAGTTAATATTGGTGACTCCGGGGATCTCCACAGGGTACTGGAATCCTAAAAAGAGCCCTGCCCATGAGCGTTCTTCAGGTGAGAGAGCTAATAAATCTCGCCCATCGTAAATCACTTCGCCGGAAGTCACATCGAAGGTGGATTTTCCTGCAAGTACAGATGAAAGGGTGGATTTTCCGGAGCCGTTTGGACCCATTATAGCATGGATTTCACCCTCGTTTATAGAGAGGTTAACCCCTTTTAATATCTCTTTGCCTCCTATTGAGGCGTGTAAATCTTTAATAGATAACATCATTGTTGATTCCTCCATTGTTTTCTCCAACTGATGAAACCGAAAACTGCAAGTACCAGATAAGAGGCACTAACCATCGGCATAAATATCATTCCTGCGGAGAGGTATAAGATAATATTTGTTGTATTTACTGCTAACCAAACTCCCCAACACTCTAATTTTTTCTGGGCGGAGAGGTATTGTGCGAGTAACATTAATGCCATTACTGAGGCATCAAGATAGGGGCGATGAGCAGGGAAGATGTTTGGAAAGGCATCCCCTAACCCTAACATTGCTGTTCCCCAAAGTAATGCAAAGAGGGAGGCAATTCCAATAAAGATAACCCCCTGCTTCTTTTTTAACAGAGTTACTTTTAACTCTCTGTTTTTATTGTTTTCATCCTTTTTCGGATGAGTCCATCTATAGTGACCGAAGATATTTATAGCTACGGATATAGGCTGTAGTAACATGCTCGAATAGAGATGTTTTTGGAGAAAAAGGAAAAATAGTAGTATGGCATATACATAGCCAAACCAAAAATTATATGACTTTCCTTTTCCTGCCAAAAAGACAGAAGTAAGACCAAATAGTACAGCTATCAACTCTAAAAGTGATACCGAATAACCTCCAAGGGTAAATAAAACAAAATCAATACTAAAAGCACCCATATTTATTATCCTACACTACCTTCCAATGAGACTTGTAGTAGTTTTTGTGCCTCTACTGCAAACTCCATCGGGAGTTGATTAATTACCTCTTTTGCATATCCGTTTACTATAAGTCCGACAGCGTTTTCTTCAGAAACACCTCTTTGTCTTATGTAAAAAAGTTGATCTTCACTGATTTTGGATGTTGTGGCTTCATGCTCCATGACAGCAGAATCATTGAAACTCTCTATAAAGGGGAATGTGTGAGCACCGCACTTGTCTCCAAGTAGCAGGGAGTCGCATTGGGAGAAATTTCGGGCATTGTCTGCACCTGCACTGATTCTAACGAGCCCACGGTAGCTGTTTTGACTCTTCCCTGCGGAGATCCCTTTACTTATTATACGACTGCGGGTATTTTTCCCGATATGTATCATCTTGGTACCTGTATCTGCCTGCTGAAAGTGATTGGTAACGGCGACAGAGTAGAACTCTGAAATGGAATTGTCCCCTTTAAGAATCGTGCTGGGGTATTTCCAAGTTATTGCGGAGCCGGTTTCGACTTGTGTCCAGAAGAGTTTGCTGTTATTTCCTGCACAGATTCCTCTTTTGGTGACAAAATTGAAAATACCTCCTCGACCTTGAACATCACCTGGGTACCAGTTTTGGACTGTGGAGTATTTTACCTCTGCATCTGCTGCCACCACTATCTCTACCACGGCAGCATGAAGTTGATTTTCATCCCTTTGCGGAGCAGTACACCCCTCTAAGTAACTCACATAAGACCCCTCTTCTGCCACTATTAAAGTACGTTCAAACTGCCCTGTCCCCTTAGCATTAATTCTAAAATAACTTGAAAGAGCCATGGGACATTTTACCCCTTTTGGAATGTAACAGAAGGAGCCATCAGAAAAGACAGCGGAGTTAAGAGCGGCGAAATAGTTATCCCCAATGGGAACGACTGATGCTAAATGTTTTTTAATCAGGTCGGGGTGATTTTTCACTGCTTCTGAAAAAGAGCAGAAGATAATCCCCTTCTCTGCAAGAGTTTCGCTAAATGTGGTTTTAACAGAGACAGAGTCGAAAACAGCATCTGTGGCTATACCTGAAAGGGTTTTTCTTTCGTCAAGCGGGATACCGAGTTTATCGAAAGTTTTCATTAGCTCAGGATCTACTTCCCCATCTTCATTAGAGGGGAGTTTGGGAGAGGCATAATATATTATATCCTGATAATCAATAGGAGGGATATTTAGATGAGCCCATTCAGGCATCTTCATGGTGGTCCATTTCCGGTATGCCTTCAAACGGAAATCGAGTAACCACTGAGGCTCCTCTTTTTTGGAGGAGATTAGGATAACAGTCTCTTCACTAAGCCCTTTTGGGATAAACTCTTGTTCTATAGCTGTTTCGAATCCGTGAAGGTACTCGCTTTCTGTTATATCTTGAATTATTTTATTGTTTTCATTCATTGCGGCGCAAAGTTAAACTATTTTAAGTATTTTTGTAAAAAACAGAAAGAGATGAGTACGCAAATATCCGAAATTGGCAAAAATGCCGCTATTGAAAAATTGTTTGAAGGGAGTGGGTTTGAGAACAAAGAGCCCATTTCTATTAGTGAAAAAGGGGAGTGTTGCCATGTCGGCAAACTGATGTTGGAAGGGGTTGACTTCGACCTTACTTATACTCCTATTAAGCATCTTGGTTATAAATCTGTTTTAAATGTAATAGGCGAAATCTATGCCGAATTTCATCTGCCTGTTTCACTGATTGTTACCCTTGGCATATCTAATCGCTTCTCGTTTGAAGATGTCTCTGAATTTTGGCAGGGTGTATTGGCAGCGGTTAAAGATCACTCGATTAAACATATCTCTCTCGATATGAATCCCTCTTCGAGTGGGCTCTGCATCTCTTTGTCGGCGTGTGGTGTTCAGAGAAAAGGGACGCTTGAGAAGAGACCGGCATCTAAGGCTTTTGATCTGATATGTCTCTCAGGGAATGTGGGGGCTGCATATATGGGGATGCATGTTCTTGAGAGGGAGAAGGTGGCTTTTAATAGTGACAGCAAACAGCCTGACCTCTCTAAATATAAATACCTTTTAGAGTCCTATCTTAGTCCCTATATTGACCCCGATATCCTAAAAAGATTTTCAGATGCGGATATTTTCCCTGTGCGTGGATATTTCATTACCAAAGGTCTTGCGGAGGGGGTTAAAAGACTTGCAAAGGAGACCGGAATGGGGACGAAAATCTATATGGAGAAGATTCCAATTGCTTCACAGACTTTTGCCATGGCAGAGGAGATTAACATGGATCCCATTACAGCAGGCTTAAACGGAGGGGATGATTACAAGTTTATCTTTACTGTCTCTATCGAAAAACATGAGACTTTTAAGAGGGAGTTTCAGGACTATGATGTCATAGGTCATCTTGCCAAACCGGAAGTCGGTTCTGTGCTTGTCACCCCCGAAGGAGCCGAATTGGAATTAAAGGCGTTAGGGAGTTAAAAATAGATTCGGCAGCCACCCATGGGGGTGAGTCCCAGTTGGAACATATATTTTACTTTTTTGGTGGTATAATCGAAGTATTTGGTTCCGACATTTTTGTGGTTGGTGAGGTTACTAAGCTCGAAAAACCACTCCATAGACCAGAGCCTAAAATTCTGCTTCATAGCTATATTTAGGTCAATACGGAAGTAGTCCGGTAATCTCTCTTCATAGGCATGAGTGTAATCGGGTGTAAAGTTTCCATTTGGCTGTTGTTTCAGAGGTACCACTCGTTTTCCACCCAGCAAACTTGTTCTCGTATTAACAGAGAGAAGGGTTCTTTTACCCAATTTCCACTCATAGCCTATTAGTGCATTGACAGCATAATTTCCTGCAAATCTTGATCTGCGTTCAATATTGTCATATCCCGTGTAGTAACTGTCATAAAGTGCTCCCGTAAGCAAGAAATAATAGTTTTTACTGAAATACTTTTCTAATGTAACCTCTACTCCATAATTCCGCCCTTTTCCTTTATTTACAAATACTGCATCCCAATCGTTGTAGTAGTCATCACCCATATTTAGTATAGACTCGGCAGGTTTATCGGGTAGTACAGGTATATCATATAAGTGTTGGTAGTATAGCTCTGTCTTAAAATGGAGGTCTCTTCCTATTTTCTGGTCATAGCCAATAACACATTGCCAGTTTCTACTCATCTCTAGCTTTTTATTCATTTCCACGTTTTTCTTTCTGTAGAAATAGACTTCTCGTGGCTGAAGTTGGGAGTACATTCCTCCCCCTAAACTAAATGAAGTAGTATTTGAGGCTCTCCATTTTATCCCAAGACGTGGTTCAACGGAGTAGTCCCCATTTAGGGAGTATCTTTGTGCATATACCCCGGTGGTAATGCTCCAAGCATCACTAAAGAGGTGTTGCCATTGTGTATGTGCTTTTAGAAGGGAGGAGTGGTCGTCGCACCCCTGAATTATTCGAGTAATTCTCGATATATTTTCAAGGTAGGTATGATAAAAAGTGAGAGTTATTCCGCTTTTGATGGAGTTGCGTGAATTTATCTTAGTGTAAAGAGAAGAGCTTATGTCATATTGTTCCTCTATCTCTTCTCCTGTAAAAATTATAGTAATTTTAGGGATTGGATATCCGATTCGTTTATTGTCTAAACTCCGGTAAAAGCGTTGATAGGAGACTCTGTTTTCTAATCGGGTGGAGGTGGTGAAGCGGTGCGTATAGTTTATTCCGGTAAAAACCTGATTATTGCGAATCTGCATATCATAGTTATTCACCTGTGTATTTAGGATATAGTCAGATTCTTTCTCTATTTCGGAGAAATAATGTACTTTGCTTCCCCCTAACATTGTAATCCAGGAGAGATTCCCTTTTCGGAGAGGGATATTTATTTTAGAGGTCATATCTCTATATTCAGGTGTCCCACCTGTTCCAAAATTTATTCCTACCTCCTCCATTATTTTCAAAAAGGAGTAACGAGCATTGATCATATATGAAGATCCTCGTTGCTTTGAAATAGGTCCCTCTGCACCTAACTCAAAACCATTAAAACCAATTGCAGTGATAAACTCGTGCTTTTGGTTATTTCCGTTGCGGAGACGGAGGTCGTATAGTCCGGCAGTAACATTGCCAAACTCTGCAGGGAATGCCCCCGTGTAAAAATCAGAATTTGCTAATTGGTTGTTGTTTAACATTCCCACGGGACCGCCTGTTCCTCCTAACATTCCGAAATGGTTCGGGTTAGGAATTTCGAAACCATCTAATCTCCATTGGACTCCGATAGGGGAATTGCCCCGCACAATAATATCGTTTCGAGAGTCTTGAGTGGCGGTAACACCGGCAAAATTAGAGACCATACGGGCAGGATCGCCCCATGAGCCGGCATATCGGTTTGCCTCTTCGCTGCTTAACATTCGGGCACTAACTACAGCTAATTTATTTAGAGGCTGGGTTTTGTCACTCTTTGAGGAGATTACGGCTTCGCTCAATTCGCTTATCGTCTCTTCTAAGAGTACTTCGAGTACACTCTCTTTTCCGGAAGAAACCACAATGCCATTAGCCATATAAGGGGCAAATCCAATCATAGAAATGGAGAGACTGCATCTCCCGACAGGGACATTTTTAATGGAAAATTCGCCCTGTGAATTAGTGGTAGAAAAGAACTGTTTTTCTCCTATATAGACTATTACAGTGGCTCCTGGTAGCGGTTCTTGAGTCGATTTTTCTAATACTGTTCCACGTAAGGTCTGATAATAATCATTACGCCCCCCTTGTGCTGATAGGGAGTGGTGTATGTTGGTGAAAAGCAACAGACTAATAAATAGAATATTAACGAATCTACAAAACATGATAGAGTCGTATGTTGTTTTTATTTCATTTTTTCTTCTATCTCCTCTATGGTAGGCAATACAGATTGCACTTCTGCCAATAGTTTTTCAGTTTCGTAATGTGCTGTCAAAATTATTGATGGCTTTACCGCTACGTTCATATAGTTTGTTGTCTATTTGTATTAACATTACATCTCGGCTCCACCCTTGTTTTGCTGCTTGTGTAATATAAAAAACTCGTTCTTTTAGGTCTTTTACTTTGGTAATCAGTGAAATGTGGTGGTACCATGTGATTTGTGCAAGTGGCACTTGCACAATTGGAAATTGTGGATAGGCTTCGGCAAATGAGCGCATATATTTAAGATTACGTACAGAGAAACCCTTGTTATCCGGAAAAGAGGCTGTTAAATCTTTTGAAAGCATATCTACTACCATGCTACCCCAGCCATTTATAAGTTGTTTAGCAAGTATTGCCTGCCCAATGTGCCAATAGAGTTGTAGTAAATCAGAATTAACTTTTAACAGTGATTGCCTCGTAGCAACCTCTACCATGGTTACAATATCGTTACTCCATTTTTTATACTCAAGCCTATTAATTTCTTCTATAGTGTTTTCATTCGTTAGCATCTAAAATGAACTTTTTTCAAATGTATATGTGATCTTGTTGTGGTTAAGGAAATCGAGTAGTTCTAC
>CAZXOP010000003.1:0-9777 GCA_964642235.1 uncultured Muribaculaceae bacterium | reverse complement strand
TTTTTTCAAATGTATATGTGATCTTGTTGTGGTTAAGGAAATCGAGTAGTTCTACATTCGGAGATATTTTGTATTTCCGAGAGAAGAAGTCTGAATAGATTTTGTTTTCGTTGTCAATGATTTGAAGATAGAGAGTGGAAGAACCACGATTCTCTTTAATGATAGAGACTAACTGCTTTCTAAATGCAGTGGTGAGTTTAGAAAGAGGGATATTTATGGTAACCCCTTTAATAAGAGATTCTTTTACATTGGAGAGGAGTGTTATCCCTTTAATCCTTATATCGCATCCGTTAGGTATCTGTTTCTCTCTCGGCACCCTATCTTTCTCTTTTTCTTCTGCCGAAATGTAGGGATAGCGTGGTGTCAGAGCAACTTTTATCAGAAGGGGGAGATGTTCTGTAGTATATCCGAGATAGGTTTCATAGTCTTTTCCAAAGAGTGAGAAGGTGTAATTGCCGTAAAAATCCTCTAAGACCATCGAACACCAGGGGCGATTGGATTTCTGGGCTTGTTTAACTTTCACAGAGGTAACTATCCCTGCAATTATAAACTCCTTCCCCATTAGGGAGCCTTTGTTTCCGCCCCCCTCCTTCTCTCTGTTAAGAGCCTCATCTGCCAATTTATCCAAGTCTGTAATAGATGTGGTAGAGAAGAGTTCTATCTCCATTCGGTATTTGTCGAGAGGGTGAGATGAAATATACATCCCCACAAGCTCCTTTTCCCTTTTAAGGAGCTCCAACTGGTCTAATTCCGGAGTCAAAGGGATGTCAGGTTTTGCGGTCTCTATTGCATTTATTCCTCCGAAGAGTGAGATGTGAGAAGAGTCTGCATCCTTTTGAAAATTATTGCCATAACGAAGGAGGGAGTCCATAAAAGTCTCCTCCTTTCCCGTCTCAACCAGAAAAGTGCCCCTGTTAATCCCCTCGAAGCAGTCAAATGCTCCGGAGAAGACGAGTGCCTCGAGGCTCTTTTTATTAATTGAACTAATGTTTACTCTCTCCACGAAGTTGAAAATATCCACGAAGGTTCCATTATTGTCCCTCTCTGCTATTATATTGTCCACTGCTTTTGCACCGATTCCCTTGATTCCACCCATGCCGAAACGGATGTTGCCCTCTCTGTTTACTGTGAAAGCAGTAAAAGATTCATTGACATTAGGTCCTAAAACCAATATCCCTTTCCTCTTACAGTCATCCATAAACTTGGCAATCTCCTCTATATTGTTGAGGTTTTTGCTTAAACAGGCAGCAAGAAACTCCGCAGGGTAATGTGCTTTTAGATACCCGGTCTGGTACCCTATCCAGGCATAACAAGTAGAGTGAGATTTATTAAAAGCGTATTGTGCGAAAGCCTGCCAGTCATTCCAAATCTTATTTAACACAGCCTCAGGATGCCCGTTTTTAATCCCTCCCGCAAAAAACTCCTCCTTTAATCCCGCCATAACGGAGATCTGTTTTTTCCCCATTGCCTTACGAAGAACGTCAGCTTTCCCTTTGGAAAATCCGGCGATTTTCTGTGATAAAAGCATCACCTGTTCCTGATAGACCGTTACACCATAAGTCTCTTTCAGAATCTCCTCCATTTCGGGGAGGTCATACTCTATCTTCCCTTTTCCGTTTTTCCTCGCTACGAAATCATCAATGTATTCCATCGGACCCGGTCGGTAGAGGGCATTCATCGCTATTAGATCTTCGAGGGAAGAGGGTTTTAAGTCACGAAGGGACTTCTGCATCCCATCAGACTCAAACTGAAATACGCCAATGGTATCTCCTCGACTAAAGAGCTCTAATGTCTCTTTATCATCCATTGGGATAGTGTCTATATCTACCTCGACCCCTTTAGATTTTTTAATGTTAGAAACGGTCTCTTTAATTATAGAGAGAGTACGTAATCCTAAAAAGTCCATTTTAAGGAGTCCTACCGATTCTATTAGAGTCCCTTCAAACTGGGAAACGAGAATCTCCTCTCCGGAATCCTTGTCTTTTGCGGTACTGATGGGGATTAGGTTAGTAAGATTATCAGGCCCGATAATAATGGCACAGGCATGTACCCCTATATTTCTAACAGTCCCTTCGAGTTTGTCCGCATAATTTATGGTATCCCTCAGAATCTGATTGTCAGACTTAACCCCCTCCTTAAATTCGGGTATTCTCTCTATACAGAGTTGAATGCTAGCGGGGGTATCTTTTTTAACTTTCGTAACACTCTTTATGGTAGGATTTTTTTTATCGACCTCTTCTATGGTCTCTTCTATCTCAAAAGTAAGAGGAATTAACTTTGATAGCCTATCTGCCTCTTGAAGCGGTAATTTCTGGATACGGGCAACATCTTTTATGGCACTCTTAGAGGCCATTGTTCCGAAAGTTACCACATGCGACACATGGTCTTTTCCATACTTCTCCTCCACATATTGCAGAACCTTATATCTCCCCTCGTCATCGAAGTCAATATCGATATCGGGCATCGAGATACGGTCAGGATTAAGAAATCTCTCGAACAGGAGTTGATATTTTATAGGGTCCATATTGGTAATCCCAAGACAATATGCCACCACAGAACCTGCGGCGGAGCCTCTCCCAGGTCCTACTGCCACATCTACACTACGTGCATAACTGATAAAATCCTGAACAATTAAAAAATAGTCAGGGAACCCCATGTTTTTAACTACTCCGAGTTCAAAGTCGATTCTCTCTCTTACTTCATCAGTCAGTTCCGGATATTTTTTCGCTGCTCCTTTATAAGTAAGGTGTCTTAAATATTCGTCTGCATCAGGAAACTGATCGGGAATAGGGAAATGAGGCATCATCGGTTTGGAGTCCAATGAATAGACCTCCACCTTCTCCACTATCTCCAAAGTGTTAGATATTACCTCCGGATGATCAGAGAATATCTCCATCATCTGCTCGGTGCTCTTAAGGTACTCTTGTTGGGTATATCTCAGACGAGTGGGATCTTCGTAGTCAGAGTTAGTATTTATACAGATAAGGCGGTCGTGAGAAGGACCATCTTCTTCATTTACAAAGTGAACATCGTTTGTGGCAATAACTTTTACCCCTAACTTCTCTCCAAGAGCAAAAAGCACCTCATTTACCTCCTGCTGCTTAATAAAAGTGTTGGTATCGGCACCCGGGACATCAGTCTCATGACGCTGAACCTCTAAATAATAATCCTCTCCGAAAAGCTCCTTGTACCATAAAATCACCCTTTCTGCCTCTTCTAAGTCCCCTTTCATTATTGCTTGAGGCAATTCTCCTCCAAGACAAGCAGAGGAA
Organism: uncultured Muribaculaceae bacterium; assembly: GCA_964642235.1. Classification (GTDB taxonomy): domain Bacteria; phylum Bacteroidota; class Bacteroidia; order Bacteroidales; family UBA932; genus CAYSND01. The sequence continues at coordinate 6,505 of CAZXOP010000003.1, read as the reverse complement.
CAGATTAACCCTTCGTGGTATTGAGTGAGGAGTTCGCGGTCTATCCTCGGCTTATAATGCATCCCCTCAATATACCCAAGAGAGACCATCTTTATTAGATTATGGTATCCGGTCAGGTTTTTGGCTAAAAGAATCAGGTGAAACGAACTCTGATCTTCACGTCCTTTCCTCTCCTTTCGACTTCCACGTGCAACATAGACCTCACACCCCACTATTGGTTTTACAGAACTCTTCATTTTGGCAAAACAGTTTAAGAAGTCTTTTACTCCAAACATGTTTCCATGGTCTGTAATAGCAAGAGCAGGTTGCTTATTCTCCTCAGCTTTCTTTATGAGGGCAGGTATTTTAGATGCTCCATCGAGTACTGAGTACTCGGTGTGCACGTGAAGATGAGCGAACATTTTATAAAATAATAATTAGTTAAATCAGTGATTCTCCTGTCATCTCTTCGGGCTGTTTTATCCCCATGAGTTTTAGGATAGTAGGGGCGATGTCGGCAAGCCTTCCATCTTTTACACTCTTTACATCATCATCCACCACTATAAATGGAACCGGATTCAGAGAGTGAGCGGTGTTTGGGGTGCCGTCACTATTCACAGCATTGTCTGCATTTCCGTGGTCGGCAGTAATAAGAACAGAGTACCCGTTTTCACGAGCCTCTTTAACCACTTTTGAGGCACACTTATCAATGGTAGCGACTGCCTTTTGGATAGCTTCGTAGATCCCTGTATGTCCCACCATATCCCCGTTTGCAAAGTTCAATACTATTAAATCAAACTCCTTTTTATTAAGCTCCGCAATAAGTGCCTCGGTAACTTCCGGAGCAGACATCTCCGGCTTTAGGTCGTAAGTGGCAACTTTCGGGGAGTCTATTAATATACGAGATTCGTTTTCAAATTTCTCCTCTCTTCCTCCGGAGAAGAAGAAAGTAACATGTGCATATTTCTCTGTTTCAGCGATGCGAAGCTGTTTTTTACCCTCCGCAGCCACTATCTCCCCGAGAGTTTTTAAAACATTGTCTTTATCGAAAAGGATGTGAAGCCCTGTGAACTTATCATCATAAGGGGTTAAACAACAGTAATAAAGAGGGATGGTTTTCATTCCGAACTCCGGCATATCCTGCTGGGTAAGAACGGAGGTTATCTCTCTTGCACGGTCATTGCGGAAGTTAAAGAAAATAACGGTGTCCCCCTCCTGAATAGTAGAGAGAGGAGCTCCTGAAGCATCAACTGCCACAAGAGGTTTTATAAACTCATCGGTTACCCCTTCGTCGTAGGATTTCTGAATAGCAGCCAGAGGGTCGGTGAAGGGTTCTCCCTCCCCTTTTACTATCAGGTCATACCCTAATTTAACCCTCTCCCACCTCTTGTCCCTATCCATGGTGTAGTAACGTCCGATAATGGAAGCAATCTTCGCACCTGTCTCCTCACATTTGCCCTGCAACTCTTCGAGGAACCCTTTCCCACTCTTAGGGTCGCAGTCGCGACCATCCATTAAACAATGAACAAAAACCTTCTCAAGTCCATATTGCGAAGCAACGGAGAGGAACTCGTAAAGGTGATTCAGGGAACTGTGCACTCCTCCGTGGGAGCAGAGTCCCATGAAATGGAGCTGTTTCCCTGATTGTTTTGTATGCTCGTATGCAGCCTTAATCTCAGGATTCTCCAAAAGACGATGCTCGCGACAAGCGATATTGATCTTCACAAGGTCTTGATAAACGATGCGGCCTGCACCGATATTTAGGTGCCCAACCTCAGAATTTCCCATCTGTCCCTCCGGAAGACCGACATCTTCACCACAAGTTATAAGGTGTGAAACAGGATATTTTTTTCTCAAAGCATCTATCTCAGGTGTCCCTTGAGTGTAAATGGCATTGGTTCTGTCTTTTTTTCCATCTCCCCAGCCATCAAGAATCATTAAAAGTACCTTTTTTTCCATATTTATAGTTAAATTTGCTGTTCTTAAATTAATAATACAAAGATAGAAATTATGAGTAAAAGAAATAGTAAAAGACCTAATCGTTCTTTTAAAAAAGAGTTAAAAGAATCTGCTTCAGGGAGAAAAGTTATGAACACTAAAAAAATGTTTGGGAGCAGGGGGAAAAAGAAGAGCGTAAAGGGGGCTTTTAACAGAGAGGAGTTGGAGGGGATAGTAAGTATGACTCGTGAAGGGTATGGATTTGTGGCGGTTGAGGGGAGGGATGATGATATTTTTATCGCCGCTTCGAATATGCGCCATGCTTTTAATGGTGATAGAGTTAAAATAATTACCACCAGAGAGAAGGGGCGAAATACTAACGGCTCAGCCCGCAGAATAGAGGGGATAGTGGAGGCGATCATCGAGCGTTCCCGCAAACCTCATATCGGGATATTGCAAGTAATTCGCTCGGAAGCGTGGCTTATCATGGAGAGCAGGTCAATGCCTTATGACATCAGGATTCCGATTAGTGAGATGAATAAATGGTTTCGTTTAGCTGAGCCCTCTAAAAAGGATTCAGAGGGGAGAAGAGATAAAAGGGGAAAGGGGGGAGATGAGAGAGAGGGAGCAAGAGGGGAGAGAGAGGAGATTCGTGGTTGGAAACCGCAAGATGTAAATGGGTTAAAAGTGGCTGTTTTGGTCGAAGAGTGGTCTCGAAAAATAGGTGCCCCGATAGGGAAGATTTTGGATGTATTAGGGGAGCCTGGGGTAAATGATACCGAGATGCACTCAATACTTGTAGAGTATGGACTTCCGTACCGCTTCGAGCCTGAAGTGGAGGAGATTGCAGATAGGATTCCGGAGGTCATTACCCCAAAGGAGATCTCTGCAAGACGCGATTTCCGTAATGTAACCACTCTGACTATAGACCCTGCCGATGCTAAAGATTTTGACGATGCCATCTCATTTCTCCCTCTTAAAAACGGGAACTTCGAAGTGGGGGTACATATAGCAGATGTTACACATTATATACAGCCGGGTTCTGTTCTGGATAAAGTGGCTTACGAAAGGGGAACTTCCGTCTATTTAGTGGATAGAACTGTCCCAATGCTTCTTGAAAAACTCTCCAATAAACTCTGTTCACTTCGTCCCAATGAGGATAAACTCTGCTTCTCGGCAGTTTTCGAGATGAATGAGAAGGGGGAGGTTTTAGAACAATGGTTCGGCAAAACCATTATCTGCTCAAATCACCGTTTTAATTATGAGGAGGCACAGGCAATTATTGAGACAGGAAAAGGGGAGTATTCGGAGGAGATAGGGAAACTGCACCTTTTGGCAACAGCTCTCAGGAAAAAGAGATTTGCTGCCGGAGCCATCTCTTTTGAGCGTCCGGAGATGAAAGTGGAGGTGGACGAGGATGGAAAGCCGATTCGTGTCTATCAAAAAGAGAGCAAGGAGTCAAACTGGCTTATCGAGGAGTTTATGCTCTTGGCAAACCGTTGCGTAGCAGAACATGTTGGAAAAGTAAAGAAGGGTGCTAAGGGGCAGCAGGGTGAAAAACAGGGGAGTGCAAAGACTTTCGTCTATAGAATCCATGAGAATCCCAATGAGGAGAAGGTCTCCTCTTTAAGGAAGTTCGTCAAGCTCTTCGGTTATGAACTCGGAGGGGAAGAGGGCTCCGCCAAGGGACTTGCACCGGCACTTAACTCTCTCCTTAAGAAGATAAAAGGGACTCCTGAGGAGGATACCATCGAGATGTTGGCACTTCGTGCAATGGCTCGCGCCCGTTACTCCACAGACAATGTCGGACACTACGGTCTTGCATTCAAATATTACTCTCACTTCACATCACCTATTAGACGTTACCCCGATATGATGGTTCATCGTCTCCTCTCTCTCTACTTGGATGGGGCTACTTCTCAAGATAAGAAGTTCTACGAAGAGGCTTGTGAGTACTCATCGCAGAGGGAGCAGATAGCCACTGAGGCAGAGCGCGCAAGTGTAAAATATAAGCTCGTTGAGTTTATGCAAGATAAAATCGGTCAAGTATTCCCCGGCACCATCTCCGGTCTTACAGAGTGGGGAATGTATGTGGAGATAGAGCCTACTAAAGTCGAAGGGATGGTCGCCCTTAAAGAGATTAGAGACGATTTTTATGTTTTTGACGAAGAGACCTACTCTATAACCGGCAAAGGAACCGGCAAACGTTACACCCTTGGCGACAAAGTCACCGTCAAAGTCACCCGCGCCTCCCTAGAACAGAAAGTTATTGATTATGAATTGGTTTACCTCACCACATCAGACGCTTAACATATTAAGTTCTAATTCGTTCACCCTATCTCATAGCCCTCTCCCTAGCCTCAAAAAGCAAATAACTTTTGCCCATTAAATGGCAAAAAAGATCCTCATATTTTTCGCATTCTCATTTCCACATAACTTAAAGCGATTAAAGCGTTAAATATCAGGAGTATAGCCATGTGCAATGCTGCGGAAAGCAAGCTAAAAACCCTAGAAAACAGTGAAATAGGCTCGCTTTCCGCATTCAAAAACACTCTATATCATTAATAATCAACCTGCTACGTTTTAAGTGGCTACGGAAAGCATAATAATAACCATAATTTTCCGAGAGGGGGAAGGTGTAAGGTAATTTGGCCCACCGAGGTGTAAGGCAAGTGAAAACAACCAAAATGGCTGTAATATGCTATATGATAGTTAGTTATAGCGTTTTGACGAGAAAGGGCGTGCCTTACACCTCAAAGGGGATAAATATCAGACCAGCTCTATAGGCGCTTCTGGTGGGGATAAGAGAATCTGGCCCACCGAGGTGTAAGGCAAGTGAAAACGACCAAAAAGGCTGTAGTATGCTATATATTAGTTAGTTATAGCGTTTTAATGAGAAAGGGTATGCCTTACACCTCAAAGGGTGGAGTTTTTAAGGAGTACACAAGTGAAAAGGAGATTTTTTTGGTGTGAAATAAAAAACACGCTATCTTTATTGGAGTTAAATAAAAGGAAGCTGATGAATCTCCCTTAAAACATAGTATCTATGGCAAAGAAAGAGAAAAACACCACAGAAGAACCGTTAGAGAAACAACTCTGGAAAGCAGCGGACAAGCTTCGCAAAAATATTGATGCAGCAGAATATAAGCATATAGTTTTGGGACTTATTTTTCTCAAGTATATCTCTGATGCTTTCGAAGAGAAATTTGTCCAACTCACAGCCGAGGTAGAACAAGGAGCAGATCCTGAGGATAAAGATGAATACAAAGCAGATAATATTTTTTTCGTTCCACAATCTGCCCGATGGGGCTATTTGCTTTCAAAAGCCAAAGACCCCGAGATAGGGAAATATGTGGACGGAGCATTGGATGCTATTGAAAAAGAGAATGACTCCCTTAGAGGGGTGTTGCCAAAAGTCTTTGCAAGGCAAAATCTTGATCCTACTAGCTTAGGAGAATTGATAGACCTTGTAGGAAATATTGCCTTAGGAGATACTAAAGCAAGAAGTGCAGATGTACTTGGACATGTTTTTGAGTATTTTCTTGGCGAATTTGCCCTTGCAGAGGGAAAAAAAGGGGGGCAGTTCTACACACCAAGATCTGTTGTGGAGCTTTTGGTTAATATGTTGGAACCATATAAAGGGCGTGTCTTCGACCCATGCTGTGGTTCTGGTGGGATGTTCGTTCATTCTGAAAAGTTTGTAACAGAACATAGAGGAATAGTAAATGATATCTCTATTTACGGACAGGAGAGTAATCAGACCACTTGGCGGTTAGCAAAAATGAACTTGGCAATTCGCGGTATTGATAGTTCACAAGTTAAGTGGAACAACGAGGGCTCTTTTCTCAACAATGCACACAAAGATCTCAAAGCAGATTATATCATTGCTAATCCACCTTTTAATGTAAGTGACTGGGGAGGAGATTTGCTTAGAACAGATGGGCGTTGGAAATACGGCACTCCACCGACAGGGAACGCTAATTTCGCTTGGATGCAACACTTTATTTATCATTTAGCACCAAGTGGACAGGCAGGGATAGTTTTGGCAAAAGGTGCTTTAACTTCTAAGACTTCCGGCGAAGGAGAGATAAGAAAGGCATTGGTGGAAGATGAGTTAATAGACTGTATTGTAAATCTTCCTGCCAAATTGTTTTTAAACACTCAGATTCCGGCTGCATTGTGGTTTATAAGTAGAGATAGAGAAAATGGGAAGTTCCGTAATAGAGTTGGTGAAGTTTTATTTATCGATGCTCGAAATCTCGGGCAGTTAATTAATCGCAGAACACGTGAACTTACCTCGGAAGATATTGAGAAGATTACCGGCACATACCACCATTGGCGAAACAGAGATGGGAACTATGAGGATGTTGCGGGATTTTGTGCTTCTGTCCCTAAAAGTAAAATAAAGGAGCTGGACTATGTTTTAACTCCGGGACGTTATGTAGGACTCCCTGATGACGAAGATGATTTTGATTTTAATGAACGATTCACAGCCCTAAAAGCGGAGTTTGAAGAGCAGCTCCAAGAAGAGGCACGGCTGAATGAACTGATAAAAGAGAATTTGGAGAAAATTAAAATGTAGAGAGAA
>CAZXOP010000002.1:0-46793 GCA_964642235.1 uncultured Muribaculaceae bacterium | reverse complement strand
CTACCCCCTTTGTGTTTCCCCGGTGGGGAAAGGAGGCACGACACTACTGTCTTTCCGTTTGCTCACGCAAACCCGACCCGTGTCGGTCGTCTGATGACGACATACTTCCGCTTACTTTATGCTTGGCTTAGTGGTTCTTAGGGAAATTCGTTCCTTAATCCATTAATATTGGTGGTCCTAAAGGAATAAAGTTCTCTTCATCCCTCTTGGTAACATAGTTAGCCCTTGTAGGAGCTTTTACAACATCTTTTGCAAGAAACTTTTGGAAAGTATAACCTTCTCCTGAAACCTCCAATATTCTCTTAACGATTAGACGCCTGCTTGCAGCATTATAATAATGCATATTATTAATCATACAGCTTGTCTGCTCTGATCTCCAAATCCCCAAAGAGTAATAATACCCTCCTTGAAAAGCCCCTACACGCGCACTATATTCGGGTAGTCCGACAAAATCACTCCAACTTACTTTAGTTAAGTCATTAGTGGGAGCAACATTAAGATAAGCTCCCCATCCTTGCCATTTAATTAGTTTGTCAACCTCCTCTTGTGGGATAGTTTTTTGCTCATTTATATACTCATCAGCTAACCTGCCCCAACCATGTCCACCGGACTCATGCATAACAATACTATGAAAATAGGTCATTGATGTAGGAGCTCCCTTCCTGCTAACAGGAGATATCCCTATGGATCTACCGGATGACCACATTAAGCAAGTCCCTCCATAAACATCCTCGTTAGAGATTAAAACAATGGTAGTGTTATTAAGGTCCCCATCTGTCATGCCCGGAACTTTTTTAGCATACGCAAAGACATCATCAGATTTACAAGTCATACTTGTAGTATTACTTGCTCCTGTCTTAGTAACCCCAAAACAAGTGTTCTTAATAATATTCTGGCTTGTTATAGACATACCTCTATCTTTAGAGATTCCTGCAACAATATAGGCCGTAAAGTATTCCCTATAAGATTTATATGGCTCAATAGAAAAGAATGCTTCGATAGCCTCTTCAATATCTTTATCAAACTGTCCCTCTCCATATAAAAAGTCTGCTTCCACATATCCATCCCCCATAAAAAAGATTTTTATAGGATTTGCTTTGGTGCTATTCATATATATTCTATATTCTCCGTCTTTATATATCCCCGTATTCCCTGTTGTAAAAGAGCATATATCAGATACTGTGACCGAGTTTGTTCTTTTGTTAAGATCGTCTGCTTTAACTTTCCAATACCATGTGGCATTTGTTCCCAAAGATTCAGTGAGCTTAAGATTATTAGACGCTACACTATACTCTTTCCAAGTCGATTTATCTTTTGACAGATAGAGCGTATATGACAAGTTATCGCCATCCGGATCTGAACAGCTCCAAGAAAATTCTGTAATAGCAGAGACCCCTGTCGCCCCATTAGTAGGAGCAAGTAATTTAGGTTTATCAGGAGGAAGGTTTGGAAGTGCATCTTTTACAAGAACTTTAGAGTGAAACCCATAGTCAGAATAAAAGAAAGATAATGTGGCCACCTCTATCATCCTTTTGGTATTGGCTGTAGTAGTTATCTCTATCTTTGCATCCCCTTTCCCGGTAGTTGGAGAGATAGAATTTATCCAGCTTGTCCCACCTGAAGCAGAAACCACCCATTTACAATTAGCTTTAACATCTAACTGTTTTGTCTCCGCTTTAACACCAAAAAAGAGTGTGTCTGCACTGAAAGACATCGTTGAAAAGGGCTGTGATACATTAATCGTTTTAGTAAAGACCTTTTTCCCTTCACCTGCAGTTATCGTAAGAACAGTGCTCCTATCTGCTGCATCAGCATTACCGACCCCTTTTACACTTATAGTGGTAGATCCCACTCCACTTGTGGGAGAGACTTTACACCATATATCCTTAGAGGCTATAGACCATGCCAAATTAGAAGAGACCTCTACTTTAACCTCTGTATCTAAATTATCAACCACGACTGTCCCCTGGGAAACTTCTAAATAATCTTTCTCACACGAGGTGAAAAAAAATGCAACAAACAATGCAATTAATATCAGCGTACTTTTTCTCATAGCTTTTTTAATAATTCTTTTAAGTTAACTTTTTCCTCAATAATATTCTTGAGAGCCTCAATAGGAACCCTCTCTTGTTCCATTGAATCTCTGTATCTTATAGTTACTTGATTATCCTCTTTTGTTTGGTGGTCAATCGTCACACAAAACGGTGTTCCAATAGCATCCTGTCTTCTATAACGTTTCCCAATACTATCTTTTTCGTCATACTGACAATTAAACTCAAATTTCAGGGAGTTCATAATTTCCCTCGCAATCTCCGGAAGACCATCCTTTTTCACCAAGGGCAATACTGCAAGTTTCACCGGTGCAAGCGCAGCAGGGAACTTCAGCACCACTCTCTCCTCTCCGTCGTTTAATTTTTCTTCGCAATAAGCTGCCGCAAGCACAGAAAGGAAAGTCCTATCAAGTCCAATAGAGGTCTCTACCACATAAGGAACGTAGCTCTCATTGGTCTCAGGGTCAAAATATTGAAGTTTCTTCCCCGAAAACTTTTGGTGGTTACTGAGGTCAAAATCGGTCCTCGAATGAATCCCCTCAATTTCCTTAAAACCAAAAGGAAATTCAAACTCAATATCGGTGGCGGCATTTGCATAATGTGCTAACTTCTCATGGTCATGGAAACGATATTTTGCATCTCCGAATCCCATTGCCTGATGCCATGCAAGTCGAGTCTCTTTCCATTTGTAGAACCACTCCATCTCCTCTCCGGGACGCACAAAAAATTGCATCTCCATCTGCTCAAACTCCCTCATTCTAAAAATGAATTGTCGAGCAACTATCTCATTTCTAAAAGCCTTTCCTATTTGAGCTATCCCAAACGGAACCTTCATCCTCGAAGTCTTCTGGACATTTAAGAAGTTAACAAAGATCCCCTGGGCTGTCTCCGGACGAAGGTATATAACACCCGCATCATCTGTAACGCTACCCACTTGGGTGCTAAACATAAGATTAAACTGTCTAACATCTGTCCAATTTCTGCTTCCGGAGATAGGACATGCTATTTCATATTTTACAATTAAATCTTTAATGGCTTTTAAGTCCCCCGAAGTCAATACTGAGGAGACTTCCTCCCTCACACTATTGAGTTTTTCGGCATTTCGAAGCACATTAAGGTTAGTGGAACGAAACTCCCCCTCATTAAAAGAGTCCCCATATCTCTTTCTCCCCTTCTCCACCTCTTTCTCCACCTTCTCTTCGAGCTTCGCAATATAATCCTCAAGTAAAACATCAGCACGATATCTCTTCTTAGAATCTTTATTGTCTATTAGAGGATCATTAAAAGCCCCGACATGCCCTGAAGCCTCCCATATCTTAGGGTGCATAAAAATAGCAGAATCAAGCCCCACTATATTTTCATTGAGCTTCACCATAGAGTCCCACCAATACTTCTTTATATTGTTTTTTAACTCCACGCCCATGGCACCATAATCATAAACTGCACTTAATCCGTCGTAAATTTCGCTGGAAGGGAACACAAACCCATACTCTTTAGCGTGTGCTATAAGATTTTTAAAAAGTTCTTCCTGTGTCATTAAATATTAAATCTTTTAATTTTCGCAAAAATACTATTTATTTTTATACTTTTGTAAGATGAATATTATATAAAAAATGAAAAGAGCCCTAATATTATCCATTATTCTTTTATTCGGTGTAATATCGAATAGTTTTTCACAAGAAACAGCAACCATCAAAAGCCAAGTTAAATATTTGGAAAATGGCACTGTTAAAATAATCATAAACGCTGAAATAGAATCGGGCTGGTATATGTATGGAGCCACTCCTATCACAGATGGCCCTATGCCTGCCTCTTTTGATATTGCTCCCTCACCAGATTTTAAGTTGGTGGGAAAATTCTCCGAAGAGACCCCTGCAAAGAAGAAATTCGACGAATCTTTTGGTTTAGAAGTAGGAATCTTTGAAAACAAAGCAGTTTTTTATCAGATTATTCAACCTTTGAAAAAAAACAATTTTGTTATAAAGGGTACCTTTAATTATCAAACCTGCAATGGAGCCGAGTGTCTTATAGGGGAAAATGAAATTTCGTTAAACATTAAAGCAGAGTCAATTATTGCCCCTGAAACCCCTGTTGAGACAGTCGCAACTACTGATGCAAATGGAGCAGAAACCATTGTTTCAGAAGATACAGTTTCCGCGGTAGCCACTCAGACTGCAGTTTCAGAGGAGATACCGGCAGCGAAGAAATCTGAACAGTCCCTTTTAATCTTCTTGCTTATTGCATTTGCAGCAGGTTTGGGGAGTATTTTGACCCCTTGCGTTTTCCCTATGATCCCTATGACAGTAGGTTTTCTTGTAAGCGGAGGTTCTAAAAAGAACGGAATTATAAGAGGGGTCGTATTTGGTTTGTCAGTTATGCTGATTTATTCATTATTAGGACTTATAGTGGCTCTCTTCCAGAGTACTACCACCACTGATGTGCTTGGAACACACTGGATTCCTAATATATTATTTGCTTTACTATTTCTGGTGTTTGCTATCTCTTTCTTCGGGGCTTTCGAAATAACACTCCCTTCGGGATTGGCAAACAAGGCTGACCAAAAGGCCGACAAAGGGGGAATAATAGCTGCTTTCTTTGTCGCTTTTGCCATGGTTATTGTCTCATTCTCATGTACAGGACCCTTTGTAGGCTCTATACTTGCAGCAGCAGTTTCTGATGGAGTCGCTCTTAAACCTATTTTGGGCATGGCTGTTTTTGGATTTGCATTTGCTTTCCCTTTTGTCATTTTCTCATTCTTCCCGGCGGTTATGAAGAAACTCCCGAAATCAGGAGGTTGGCTAAATATGGTAAAAGTTATCTTTGCCTTCGTTCTACTTGGTTTCTCAATCAAATATTTCTACAACGTGGATGCCTATTTCGGATTAGGAATAATCACAAGAGTTGGATTCCTCGCTATCTGGATAGTTATCGCCATCCTTCTCGGATTATACTTCCTTGGTAAAATTAGGACACACCATGATGAAGAAACCCCTTCTCTAGGTTGGGGAAGAATCATGGCAGCAATTGCCTCATTTGCCTTCGCAGTCTATATGATCACCGGACTTTTTGGAGCACCACTCAAGTCTATTTCAGGACTTGTTCCTCCGCAGGACGGCTCCACTATTGTACTTTCAGGAGGAAATGATGGGAAAAGCGAAGCTGCTTCCTCACCCCTCACCTACTCCTCTCTCCCCTCTGTCCCATCTATTGATGAGGCATTGGCACTTGCTCAAAAAGAGAATAAACCCATTTTTCTCTATTTCAAATCCCACACCTGCAGTGTTTGTAAATCTATGGAAGCAAGCGTACTCAATAATCCCGAAGTACTCTCTCTTCTAAAAACAAAGTTTATTATTGCAAACCTCTATGTGGACGATAAAACTCCTGATGAACAGGAAAAAACTTTAGGTAAAAAACTTAGAAAATATCAAACCGAAAAGTTTGGCTCTGTCTCTCAACCCCTCTACGCAGTCATAAGTCCCAAGGAAGAAATCCTTTCAGGACCTACAGGAGGCTGCTCTTTAGAAGAGTTCTTCGGATTTCTTAATAAATAAAATCATTGAAAATTAATATATAATCGTATGAAAAAATTATTGTCCTTAGTTATTGCCTTGTTGATTTTTGTCCCAATATATGGTCAAAAAGAGGGAGAGGTAATGGTTGCTTCCGGCGGGGATCCGACAACTACAATGGTTGACTCCCTCCAGTTTATTCTCAAAAATTTTAGCATAGGCACTGTTTTTTTCTACAACGGAGATAGAAATGCTGCACTTGTTAATATTGGCACTCTTGACCAAAGAGTTCGTTTCATTAATGAGAAAGGTGACACTTTGGTGGTGGTAAATGAAAAGGATATAAGTGCTGTAATAGTAAGTAATCGCCTTTTCAAAAAAACCAACACAGGTATGTATGTTGAGATACTCGACATAAATAAGGAGGTCTCACTCGGAGTGGGAAGAAGGCTTATTTTTGACCAGCCCAAAAAGATGGGCGCTTTCGGAACCGCCTCTGAAACCTCATCTGTCTCAACTTACTCCTCCATTCAAGATGGGACAGGTAATACCTATAAGTTAAACCAGTTTCTAAATGTTCCATATAGGTTTTATGTCTACCCTTACTTATACAAAGACGAGAAAGTCTATACCCCCTCTAAAAAGACATTTATAAAACTATTCCCTGATAAAAAGAGAGAGATAGAAGAATACCTTAAAGCCAATAAGGTTAACTTTGAGAAAATGAGTGACATTAGGCCTTTATTCGCCATCTGTATCGCTAAATAACTTCTCTTTAAGCAGGCTGGAATTTATCAAATTCCATAAAGAAATCGCCACTGGGCAATGCTTTTCAAAAGCATCTCACGCGAGAGCTAAGCGGCTCTCATACGACCTTTGAAAATTAAAATATAATCGTATGAAACAAGTTTTTTTAATCATTGTTGCCTCCTTGTTTTTTGTCCAAACTTATGGTCAAATGAGGGGGGAAATTACTATCCCCCATGGCAGAACTCCAACTACTACCGGGATTGATTCTCTCCAGTTTGTTCTTAAAAATTTTAGCACGGGAACTGTTTTCTTCGACAATGGAGATAAAAGTGAATCTATCCTTAATATCGGTACTCTTGACCAAAGGGTTCATTTTATTAATGAAAAAGGTGATACTTTAGTGGTCGTTAACGAAAAAGATATCACCGCAGTAATAGCAGGTAATCGACTTTTTAAAAAGATAAAAAATGGATTGTATGTAGAGATACTCGACCTAAACAGAGAGGTCTCCCTTGGAGTAGCTAAAAGGCTTATTTTCTATCCCCCAAAAAAGAGGGGAGCTTATGAAATTGCCTCTGAAACCATTTCCTCCAAATCATATTCAACGACCGATGATGGAACAGGAAAATCGTATATGTTAAATAACGATCAAAAGATTCCATATAGTTTTAATCTCTATCCTTTTCTATACTCTAACGAGAAAGTCTATTCCCCTTCTAAAAGGGCATTTAAGAGGCTCTTTCCTGATAAAAAGAGAGAGATAGAAGAATACCTTAAAGCAAATAAAGTTAGTTTTGAAAACATGAGCGACATTCGCGCATTATACTACATCTGTATCGATGAATAATATCTCCCTAAGTGGAATCAGGGCAAATTCCCTCTCCTGCAGCCGTGGGTGAGGGATTTTTAATTCGGGCAAATCGACCTTACGCTCTCCGTAAAGAAGAATATCTATATCAATAATCCTCGATTTATAGACTCTTTTCCCCTCCGAATCATACTCCGGTTCCATATCGCTCCTCCCCATCTTCCTCTCCACATGCTTACAGACTGCAAGTACCTGCTCTGGAGAGAGGTTCGTCTGAAAAGCAATAGCCTGATTAAGAAAATTCTCCTCCGATTCAAACCCCCAAGGTTCACTCTCGTGGATAGAGGACTCTTTAATTTCAGAAAAGAGGTAAGAGGCGAGCTCTGTTACTAACAGCGAAATGGCAGTGGAGAGATTTTCTCTCTTATCCCCTAGATTTGTCCCTAAGAGCAGATAGACCCATTCCATAAAATTATAGCAAACCGAGCTCTAACAGAGCTTCGTCAGATAACATGCTTTTATCCCATGCCGGCTCAAAAACCACTTTTATCTCGGCATCTACCACCCCCGGAGTCTGCAAAACAGCCTCTTTCACATCAGCAAGCAATTCGTCCACAAGCGGGCAATTAGGGGCTGTTAAGGTCATAGTAATAGTAACATTATGGTCATCATCTATATCAATCCCATAGATAAGCCCTAAATCATACACATTTACAGGAATTTCGGGGTCAAAAACTTGTTTAAGTGCCCGAATAATGTCCTTATTTAATTTTTCTTTATCCATTGTTCATTATTTATTAGAATATGCCACTGCGTATGCTCTTATCTGATTAATCATCGCCACCAACCCATTTGCACGAGTAGGTGAGAGATTCTCTTTTATCCCTATTTCACTTATAAATCCGAAATCCGATTCGAGTATCTCCTTAGGGGTTCTCTCATTATAAACACGAATAAGCAATGAGATAATCCCTTTAGTAATTATAGCATCACTGTCCGCCGAGAAATAGAGCTTTCCGTCATTAAAAGAGGACTTAAGCCAGACTCTCGACTGACACCCTTTTATCAGATTTGTCTCTTTCTTATCAGCTTCCGGAATAATAGGTAGCGACCTCCCTATTTCGATTAAATACTCATACTTATCCATCCAGTCGGTAAACACGCCGAACTCCTCAACTATTTCTTTTTCAATCTCTTTAATAGTCATCTTATCTTAACATTAAAATTGCTTTCTGTAATGATGATATAAAATATTCCGCTTCCTGGAGAGTATTATATGGGGCAAAAGAGGCTCTGAGCATCCCTGTTACACCGAATCGAGCCATCAAAGGCTCGGCACACATCTGTCCTGAACGAACAGCAATCCCCATTTTATCAAGAATCATTGCCAAATCACTATGATGTACCCCCTCAATCGTAAAAGAGAAGAGTGGAATTTTATTCTCCCCCCTACCATAAACTTTTAATCCCTCTATCTTTGACAATTCTTGTACAACAAAAGTAGTTATTGCCTTTTCATTCTCCGACAAACTCCTCAATTCCTCTGCAAAAGAGAGTGCAGGAGTGTAAGTTGCTGCCGCAATAAAATTCGGAGTACCGGCTTCAAATTTCAGCGGAAGGGGAGCATAAGTGGTTTTTTGGAGAGTTACGGTCCCTACCATATCCCCTCCTCCCATATAAGGGGGAAGTTCCTCTAAAAGAGCCCGCTTCCCATAAAGAATCCCCGTCCCTGTGGCACCATAGATTTTATGAGCTGAAAAGACATAATAGTCGGCGTCCAATGCCTGAACATCTACCTTATCATGAACAACTCCTTGCGCCCCATCTATCAGCACCTGTGCCCCCACAGCATGTCCCCTGCGGATAACCTCCTCTATCGGGTTCCTAATCCCGAGGACATTAGAAATATGGGCAACAGCCACTATTTTTACACTACAATCGAGTTGACGATTGAAAGAGTCCATATCCCACTCCCCGTTATCATTAACATAAAAGGTTTTTAAGATCGCCCCTCTCCTTTCACATACCATCTGCCAAGGGACTAAATTTGAATGATGCTCTGCTTCGGAAATGAGTACCGAATCCCCTTTTTTAAGGTATTTTTCGCCAAAAGAGGAGGCAATAAGATTAATCGAGGCAGTTGTGCCCGAAGTAAAGACAATCTCCTCTATTTCGGCTGCATTTAGATATTTCCTGACTGACTCACGTGCGTTCTCGTATAATTCGGTAGCATCAGCACTAAGCTTATGAACAGCCCTATGAATATTACCATTAAGACCGGAATTCATCCTATTCACCAGTTCAATAACCTCTTTGGGCTTTTGGGAGGTGGCGGCATTGTCGAGATAAACGAGCCTTTTTCCATATACAGACTGGGAAAGGGCAGGGAGTTTCTCTCTTATCTCATCGATTCTATTCATATAAATAGTTATTAATTTGCAAAAGTAGTTAAATTTGCAAAATAAGAGATATAAGATATGTATGATTATATAAGCGGCTCGATAGTCGAGATAACACCAACAAAAATGATCCTGGATAATCAAGGTATTGGGTATGAGATTCTTATTTCATTACAGTCCTATACCAAGTTCCAGAAACAAAAAGAGGGCAAAGCTTTTATCCACCATCTTTTTAAAGAAAAAGAGGGGGAGGAGTTGCTCTATGGGTTCTTTGATAGAGATGAAAGGGAGATTTTCCAGCTACTAATTACAGTTTCGGGGATTGGTCCCAACACTGCACGGATGATGCTCTCATCACTCTCCACAGACGAGGTCCGTAACGCCTTAGTATCCGGTGATGTAAATAAGATTAAGAGTGTTAAGGGTATTGGCCTAAAGACTGCCCAAAAAGCCATTATCGAACTAAAGGACAAAATCATTAAAGGGGGTCCTGTTTCTGAAAACATCCCTCTTGGAAAAGTAGTCTCTACCACCCGAACCGAAGCTCTATCAGCGCTTGTTCTTTTAGGGTTTAATAAAGGGAATGTGGAGAAAGTGATAGATAGTATATTGGAAAAAGAACCCTCATCATCACTTGAAGAACTTATCAAGAAAGGACTGAAACTTCTATAAAATCGAAAAAATTAATATCTTTGTACAACAAATAATAAACATTATGAATATTCCTAAAAATCTAAAATTTACAGAAGACCACGAATGGGTAAAAATTGATGGTGATATCGCCACTGTAGGTATAACTGATTATGCACAAGACCAACTTGGTGATATCGTATTTGTCGATATTCAGACAGAGGGTGAAACTCTTTCAAAAGATGAAGTTTTTGGTGCTATAGAAGCAGTTAAAACTGTTGCAGACGCCATAATGCCTCTCTCAGGGGAGATAGTAGAGGTTAATACAGAGCTTGAAAATGCTCCTGACCTCGTTAACTCCGACCCTTACGGAAAAGGATGGATGATAAAGATTAAGATTGGAGATACCTCAGAGTTAGAAGGACTGCTTGATTCTACTGCTTATGAGAATTTTATCAATCAATAATTAAACTTCTCATCTAAAACTGTATCACATAACCCGTTCTCGTAAGAAACGGGTTTTTTTGTTAAAATATGACTACGAATTGGGAGTTTATCGATAAAAATGTTAAATTTGCTAATTGTTAATAATTTATTGTGAAACATAGTTTCGGAAGCGATAATCATTCGGGCGTTCATCCTAATATAATGGAAGCCATCGCTCGAGCCAATAGCGGATATGCTGAAGCATACTGCGAAGATGACTATTCTCTAAAAGTTCTTAGTAGAATAGAGTCCCTTTTCGGGGGAGAATGTAAAGCTTTTTTCGTTCTAAACGGTATTGGAGCAAATATTTTATCCCTTGCCACAGTAGCCCACTCCACAGACGCCATCCTCTGCCCTGCTTCCGCACACATCAATGTTGATGAATGTGGAGCACCAGAAAAATTAACTTCTGCTAAGCTTATCCCCTTAGAACACACCAACGGAAAAGTTACCCCTGAAACTGTTGAAAACCACCTCGTTGGATTTGGATTCCAGCACCACTCACAGCCTAAAGTACTCTCTATTTCACAAGCCACCGAGTTAGGAACCAACTATTCCCTAGAAGAAATCAAAGCACTTGCAGATCTTATGCACAGCTATGGGTGCCTTTTACATATAGATGGTTCCAGATTAGCCAACGCCACAGCCGCACTTGGAATCTCTCTAAAGGAGTATAAAGAGACCGGTGTGGATGTAATCTCTTTGGGGGGGACTAAAAATGGAATGTTGATAGGGGAGGCGGTCATTTTCTTTAACAGAGTAAATTCGGATAAGACTATTTATTTGAGAAAACAACTCAGCCAACTATACTCTAAAAGCCGTTTTATCGCCGCTCAGTTTGATGCCTATCTAAAAGACGACCTCTTTTTATCACTAGCATCTAATGCTAACAATATGGCTAAGTATCTGGCAGAAAGGCTTTCAAGTATTCCTCAAATAACCATTACACGTCCTGTTGAAACCAATGCGGTATTTGCGATTGTTCCCAAAGAACTATATGAATCGCTGAGAAAAAATCATTGTTTTTACCTATGGAATGAAAAAACCATGGAGGTAAGGTGGATGTGTTCTTTTAGTAGCAGACAAGAAGATATAGATTCCTTTATAGAAGAGATAATATTACTAACTAAATAGTTGATTTTATGAGCATAGAAGTAAAAAGAACTTTCGATTTATTGGATAGACTTCAGGAGCTTTACCCTGATAAAACCGATATTTTAAGCAGGAAGACTTCTCAAGACTGGCAGAAATTTAGTGTTAAACAATACGTTGAAAAGTCACATCTTATAGCTTACGGCCTCCTCTCAGCCGGGTATCAAAAAGGGGATAAAGCAGTTACTATTACAGGGAACAGACCTGAGTGGAATTTTATAGATATGGGGCTTAATCTTGCCGGAATGGTGCATGTTCCAGTATATCCCACCCTTAGCCACGATGATTATATTCATATCTTCGACCATAGCGATGCTAAAATTATCTTTGTTGGTAACGAAACGCTTTATTCTAAAATCTCCCCTATTGTAAAGGAGATGAAAAGACCTATTAAATTACTGATAATCGACCCTTCTGAAGGGAAGGAGTGCTTAAACGATGTTTACAAGATGGGGGAAGAGAGTAAAGAAAAGATTAAAGAGGTCGTAGCCAAAAACAAAAAGGAGATTTCTCCTAATGATATGGCTACCATTATTTATACATCAGGAACCACCGGCACCCCAAAGGGAGTTATGCTTTCACATTGGAACCTTATGTTCAACGCCATCGGACACGCTCTAAAACAGACTGTTAATCACACACAAAAGATGTTGAGCTTCCTTCCTCTCTGCCATATCTATGAAAGAAGCATGAACTATGAATACCAATACTTAGGAATAAGCATATACTACGCAGAATCTCTCGCCACAGTAGCCAGAGATTTAGCAGACTGCCATGCTGACGGGTTCTGCAGTGTTCCGAGGGTGCTTGAGATGATGTATGGTAAATTAGAAGCAGCAGGAAAGAACCTGACAGGAATAAAAAGAACTATATATAACTGGGCTTGGAATTTTGGGAATGAATTTGACAATTATAATAAGAGCAAACTTTACCTCTTTAAACATAGAATTGCTGACAAACTTGTCTATTCTAAATGGAGAGAAGCATTAGGAGGACGTGAAATGCTGGTGGTATCTGGCGGTTCATCGATTCAAGCTAAAATAGTAAGACTATTTAATGCAGCAAAACTCCGTATTTTTGAAGGGTATGGTATGACTGAAACCTCCCCTGTAATAGCTGTAAATAGCCCCGTACAAGGGTTTAATGTTATTGGAACAGTGGGGAAGGCGATGGAGGGAACCGAGTTAAAATTGGCAGAAGATGGGGAAATTCTCACCAGAGGACCACATGTCATGCTTGGTTACTATAAAGATCCTGAATATACAAAACTAATTATAGATGAAGAGGGGTGGCTTCACACAGGTGATATTGGAAAATTTATAGATGGAGAATACCTAAAAATTACAGACCGTAAAAAAGAAATTTTCAAACTTTCTGCCGGTAAATATATTGCACCTCAAGTTATAGAAAATAGGCTTAAAGAGTCTTCGTATATAGAGAACTGCATCGTAATCGGTCAGAATCAAAAATTCGCATCTGCCATTATAGTGCCTGATTTCCAGAGACTTCACTTCTGGGCTGCGAAGCATAAAGTCACATACGCAAATAATGATGAATTAATTCGTAACCCCAAGATTTTAGCAAAAATACATAGCGAAATAGAAGCTGTAAATAAAGGGTTAGCTCCACACGAACATATTAAGAGAGAGAGAATAGTAAACGACGAATGGAGTTCGGCAAATAATTTGCTCTCACAAACTTTAAAGCTTAAAAGGGCAAACATACACTTGAAATATAAGGATATTATTAGCGATATTTATAAATTTGATAACGCATAAATATGCAGATTTCATTAGCAACAAATAAAGATGTTAACGCTCTGTTTTTTATATGGAAGCGTTGCTTTACGGAAGATTCGGTCTTTCTGAATTTCTTCTTTAAGGAATGCTTTCCCCTATCAAGAACTTATGTATATAAAGAGGATGAGAAGATAGTTTCTTCTGCTACCATACTGCCTATTAACTACATAGGGACTGAAAAAAGAAAAGGAGCATATCTTTATGGTGTCTGCACATTGCCTGAATATCGTGGTAGATCACTCTCCTTATCATTAATAGAATATGCTGAAGAAGACTGTCGTTCAAGAGGCTATGCCTTTATACTAACAAGACCTGCAACTCCTTCACTCTTTGCACTTTATAGGAAAATAGGGTACTCTGTCCCTATTTATAGACAGTATGTAGATCTCCCTCTGAATATCTTTGCAGATGGCGTTTCATATAGTGAACTAAACTCTACAAGACTTAAACCGTTAAGAGCCAAGTACTTGGAGTCAAACTACTTCGAATGGGATGATAATATGTTAGATTATACCATCGCTTTTTACAAATCTATAAGAGGTTCCGCTATAGAGCTTGAAAGCGAGAGGTACATGATAGGGTATCCGGACTCCGAAGACAAGGAGCTCTACCATATACTTGAAATGGGCAATTACAATAGTGGCACCTTGAAATTTCCCACCTTTCACCTTGTTGGGAATTATATAAAAGCAAAGCATTTGGATAGAACTAAAGCAAGACTATATTTACCTATAGATAAACATTATTCAGACTTGGAAAAGACTGAAAGGGAAGTGCATGTTCTATGCAAGCCACTTTTAGATGAAATCCCATCAAATGCTTTCTTTAACTTTACTCTAGAATAATGTTTCACGTGAAACATTATCTTCCGAAATAAACCAATAAAACAGATATGTCGGCTGGGGAGACTCCGGGGATTCTGGAGGCTTGTGCAATAGTTGTAGGTTTGTGTTTGATTAACTTATGTCTTGACTCCATAGAAAGTGATGGAACTTTAGAATAGTCAAAATTATTAGGAATTATAACAGATTCTAATCTGTGAATTTTTGAAGCTATCTGTTTTTCTCTCTCAATGTACCCTTTATACTTTATTAAAATTTCTACTGAAGAGGTAGTCTCTTCGCTGAAGAAGTTTTTATTCAAAACATCTAACGGTTCGAAAAAGAGAAGGGATAGTAGTTTAGAATAGATATCTAAAGAATCACCGCTTGTGTTTTTAAGATTAAAATGACTTCTGAAGAGATTAGTTAAAGTATCTTCAGGAATTAATGAGATTAATTCATTGATGGATATTTGTGGACGGGAGAGGATATCTGAATAAGACTTTATAAAAGAGAGAGGGGTAGAATTATTATGAATTAAAATAGAGTTAGCTGCGTCAAGGGTGGGCTTGTTCGTATTTAAATAATGAATAGTCTCTGCCGTTTTTGAATATTTTTCAGAACATAATTTAAATCTATATTCATCAGCCAACCCAATATTATATGAGAGTTCTGTTATTCTCTGGTCGGCATTATCTTGCCTTAATAAAATCCTAAATTCTGCTCTTGATGTGAACATTCTGTAAGGTTCATCCACTCCCTTGGTAATTAAATCATCGATAAGCACCCCGATATAGGAGGAATCTCGTGTAAGTAAAAACTCACTTTTCTCTTTTAGTTTTAGGTGTGCATTTATCCCAGCAATTATACCCTGTGCTCCGGCTTCTTCATATCCTGTGGTACCATTAACCTGGCCTGCAAAATAGAGATTAGGGATAACTCTTGATTCCATAGTGGGGTTAAGTAAAGTGGGATCAAAATAGTCATACTCGACTGCATAAGCAGGACGGAAAATTTTAACCGATTCAAATCCTTTAACCTCTTTAAGAGCGTCTAACTGTATCTCTAGTGGGAGAGAAGAAGAAAATCCTTGAAGATAGTATTCATTGGTGTGTCTCCCTTCAGGCTCCAAAAAGAGTTGATGTTCATCCTTCCCGGCAAAAGTTCTCAGTTTATCCTCAATACTTGGGCAATACCTTGGACCAATACCGGTAATCTTTCCGGAAAAGAGAGGAGAATAGGGAAAACCTTTTGCTAAAATTTCATGAACTGTCTTATTGGTATGTGCGATATAACAGGGTTTTTGAGGAATGAATTTTTGGATGGGTGAATAATAATTTAAATATGAAAATTTAGAAGGTTCTTTATCACCATCCTGAATTTCAAAATTTTTAAGATCGAGGGAACGGATATCTATTCTTGGTGGAGTACCTGTCTTCATCCTGTTGGTGGTAATTCCCCTCTCCATTAATTGTTCTGTTAGATGATAAGATGAGGGTTCACCAATTCTTCCACCTTGTAAAACTTGCTGTCCTATAAAAAGTCTTCCATTTAAGAAGGTGCCGGCCGTAATAATAACGATTTTTGCTTGGAATTTTGAACCCATAGCTGTTTGGACGCCGGAAATATTCAATCCTGAGAAGGTTATTTCGGTTACAATATCCTGCCAAATGTCTAAGTTACAGGTATTTTCAAGAATAAAACGCCAGTTCTGAATAAACATCATTCTATCACATTGTGCGCGGGGTGACCACATTGCAGGACCCTTGGATTTGTTTAACATCCTGAACTGGATGGTAGAGGCGTCTGTAACAATACCTGAGAAACCACCAAGGGCATCTATCTCTCTAATTATCTGTCCTTTAGCAATACCTCCCATGGCCGGATTACAAGATAATTGGGCGATTTTATTCATGTCCATAGTAATTAAAAGTACTTTGGAACCTAGTCTTGCAGCAGCAGAAGCAGCTTCACATCCGGCATGACCTGCCCCGACAACTATAATATCATAAACATTACTCATTATCAAAAGAGATTAATTTTAATGCTCCATCCTCTTTTGCCCTCATAAGAATAATTTCATCCTCTGAAAGATCATTGTAACCCAAGAGATGGAAAACACCATGAATTATTACCCGATAGAGTTCAGAAAGAAAATGGACATCAAATTTAACTGAATTGGAAATAATAGAATCAATACTTATGAAAATATCACCGGAAATTTTATCTTTGCAGCTCGAAGAGTAGGAGGAGGTATCGAAAGTAATCACATCAGTATAATAGTCGTGTCCTAAAAATCGTTCATTCACAGTAAGGAGATAATTATCATCGGTAAATATGAAATTAATATCTCCCACAGACCTCCCCTCTTCGCGAACAACAAGTGATACCCAATTAGAGATTTTTCTCTTTTGGGAGAGTTTGAAGTCAGTATTTTGAGTATGATAACTAATCATGGTTATGGCTTAAAATTTGCTGAAAAAAATTTGAATGAGAGTGCAAAACTAATAATTATTAAGTTATTTTTAATTTTTTATTTTATAAGGGGTATTAGCTCAGTTGGCTAGAGCGCTTGCATGGCATGCAAGAGGTCATCGGTTCGACTCCGATATGCTCCACTTTTTAACAATTTTACAAGCTATATAAAGCTGATAGATAGGGACATACGATTTATAAGAAAATAATTATTAACAATTTTTGCAATTTTCTCATAAATATTTTATACTTTTGAACGTTAAATGCAAATAACTGAAAAATTATAGCACAATGGAAGTAAAGAAATCCAACAAAGCAAACCTTGAAAATAAAAGGACTCTATTTATAGAGGTAGGTCTTCTACTCGCTTTATTAATTTGTTTCTTAGGTTTTGAAATGAAGAGTACTGAAAAGGCAGAATCTGCTTTCGGAACTGAAAACAAAGTAGAGATAGAAGAAGAAAACATTCCTATTACAACAGAAACCCCGGTAACACCTCCTGAAACTCCGAACATCCCTCTATTATCAGACCAAATTGATATAGTAGATGACGACATCGTTATAAAAGAGACGTTCAATATAAGCAGTGAGGATACTAAAAACATGGGTGTAGCTATTATGGACTATGTTGACCAGGTTTATGAAGAAGATGTTGAAGACGCACCAATACCATTTGCATTGGTAGAGGAAAAGCCTTCATTTATGGGCGGGGACGCTAATACCTTCTCTAAATGGGTAAACGAACATCTTAATTATCCTGAACTTGCTAAGGAAAATGGCGTTCAGGGTCGTGTTACACTACAGTTCACCGTTAATCCGGACGGATCAGTATCCAACATTAAAGTTCTAAGAGGAGTTGACGCATCTCTCGATAAAGAGGCAATGAGAGTGGTTGCAAGCTCACCTAAATGGGTTCCCGGGAAACAGAGAGACAGAGCTGTAAAGGTTATTTACAACTTCCCTATTATCTTCCAATTAAGGTAAAAGTGTTAAAAAAAGGATTAAAGGATGGTTTCGACCATCCTTTTTTTTTACCACAAAAAGTTATTAAAGGGGTAACGACCGGCGTGAATTTCAGCAGCCATTTTATAAAGGTCGTTTCTTAATTTATCAATTTTGATTTTCTCCTTTGCTGATATGAAAATACATGGAGTATTCTCTTTGGCTATCCAAGACTGCCTAAGCTCATCAAGGGAATAGTTTTCTCTTGTCTTCTCACCTACAGAAAACTCGTTATATTCTACGAAATGGTAAGCATCTATCTTATTAAAGACCAAATAAACAGGCTTATCTTTAGCTCCTATCTCGAATAGAGTTTGGTTCACTACTTTGAGTTGCTCCTCGAAATTAGGGTGAGAAATATCGACCACATGCATAAGAATATCTGCCTCACGAACCTCATCTAATGTACTTTTAAAAGATTCGATAAGTTGCGTGGGGAGTTTTCGGATAAAACCAACTGTATCTGAGAGAAGAAAAGGGACATTTTCAATGACGACTTTTCTAACAGTGGTGTCTAAAGTAGCAAAGAGCTTATCCTCAGCAAAAACTTCTGATTTAGCTAATAGGTTCATTATCGTACTCTTACCGGCATTGGTATAACCGACAAGGGCTATCCTTACAAGCGAACCACGATTACCTCTTTGAGAAATCATCTGTCTATCTATCTTCTTTAAATCACCCTTTAATTTGGTTATTTTGTCTAGAATAATGCGTCTATCCGTTTCAAGCTGGCTCTCACCGGGACCCCTCATATTAAGACCTCCACGCTGTCTCTCAAGATGGGTCCACATACGGGTAAGGCGTGGCAAAAGATATTGGTATTGTGCAAGCTCCACTTGGGTTTTCGCATAAGCAGTTTTTGCTCTCTGTGCAAAAATTTCAAGAATTAGAGATGTACGATCATATATCTGTTTACCTTTAAAAACTTGATCAATATTTCTAAGTTGTGAGGGGGAGAGCTCATCATCAAATATAACTGTAGAGATTTCGTTCTCCTCTAAATAATTCAATATTTCAAGTGTCTTTCCGGAACCTATATACGTTTTGGTCAAAGGTTTATCTAATCGCTGAGTAAACCTTTTAACGGAATAGATACCAGCGGTTAAAGCCAAAAATTCTAATTCATCAAGAAACTCTCTAACTTGTTCTTCACTAACGCCTTGGGGAATTACCGCTACTAAAATTGCTTTTTCCATATAAATAATTTGAGGTCACAAATGTAAAAACTATCTTTGTATATTGATAAAAACAAAGAGATGAAACGACTATTTTCAACATCACTGTCCCTGATAATTCTCCTATTTTCGACGTCACAGATACTTCCTGCGCAGAGATTGAGAGATTTCGGTGTGGAGACAGGTATTTTCAAAACAGGTAAATATAATGCAATAACAGACGTGGAAGGGGTAAAAGTCGGGCATACTACCTTGATAGAAGGGGAGAGTGTTCGAACAGGTGTGACAGCTATTATTCCTCATACAGGGAATATATTTCAAAACAAAATTCCTGCTGCTGTATTTGTTGGGAACGGCTTTGGAAAATTTGCAGGTTATACACAGATAAAGGAGCTTGGTAATATAGAAACTCCTATTATATTGACAAATACCCTCTCTGTTGCCACAGGGCTTGATGCTCTTATAGACTACACTCTTGCACAGAAAGGAAATGAGCAGATACGCTCTGTAAATGGGGTCGTGGGGGAGACAAATGATGGAACATTAAATGATATTAGGGGGAGGCATGTTAAGAAAGAGGATGTTCTTTCTGCGATTGAAAAGGGATCATCAGGAGTCGTTGAAGAGGGGAATGTAGGTGCCGGAACAGGTACTGTTTGTTTTGGATTTAAGGGGGGGATAGGGACCTCTTCGAGAGTTCTCCCTAAGAAATACGGTAGTTATACTGTCGGGGTTCTCGTTCAGACAAATTATGGTGGTGTGCTCGAAGTAGCAGGGGTACAGATAGGGAAAATGTTAGAAAAATATAGTTTTAGGGATGCTGTTTTACAAGACGTAGATGGTTCTTGTATGATAGTGGTGGTTACCGATGCCCCTCTTGATAGTAGGAACCTTGAAAGACTTGCTTCCAGGGCTATGATGGGGATAGCTAAAACCGGTGGAATTGCATCAAACGGTAGTGGAGATTATGTTATTGCCCTCTCTGTAGCCCCAGAGAATTTAATCAGTGATAAAGCCCCTTTTTATACCCCAAAACTCCTCTATAATGACGATATGTCCCCATTATTCGAGGCAGTAATAGAGGCGACTGCGGAAGCAGTATGGAACTCTCTATTTGTGGCAAAAACAATGACAGGAAACGGTGTTACGATTAACTCGCTCCCCTTGGAAAAGGTAGTTCCCCTCCTTAAATAACAGAGAGGAGTTTTTCTAAAACTTCGTTGGGTTTTTCAAGGAAAGAGTTGTGCCCCGTACCCGGAATTAAGAAGTGGACTGCATTGGGTATGTCTGCCATAATTTTCTCCCTTCTTTCACCTGACAAAAGTTTGTCATTGTCCCCATAAAAGAAGACAATTAACTTGTCTGAACTTGCCAAGAGTGCCGTATTATCCTCTCTGCTCATAAGTCCCCTTATAGTGGCAATAAAGCCCTTAGGTTCGTGCGTTTCACATATTTCAAGGGTCTCCAAAATGATGGAATCCACTTGACGGAGATTATCCTGAGAATACATGTTAGGAATGGCAATCTGTGCAAGAGTTAAAAGCTTTCCTTGTTCGATAAAAGAGATCTCTTTCTCCCTATCCTTAACTTTTTCTATCGGGTCAGCATAAGGATTAGAGTTAAAGTGAACTAAAGCCGAGATTCTCTCAGGGAAAAGTTTTAGAAAAGCCTGACCTATATAACCCCCCATGGAGTGACCAATAAGGATAGCACTTGAAATATTAAAATAATCTAAAACCCCCTTGGCTATTTCGGCCTGAAAAGGCATTGAATTTGAATCATCTCTGGAGCCGGTAAGTCCTTGACCGGGGAGGTCAAAACGGATTATTCTAAACTCCTTTTCTAATAGAGATGCAAAATGATCCCAGATATATAAAGTCTCTAAATAGCCATGTAACAATAAGATAACCTTCTCTCCCTTCTCCGAATCATGGATGTGGACAGGTATCCCCTTTATGGTAACAAAAAATTCCATTGTTTTAGTCTTTTAACTTAGCAGAAAGAAACTCTCTGTTAAGTCTTGCAATATGAGAGATGCTGACTTTTTTAGGACACTCCATCTCACATGCCTGGGTATTGGTACAAGCACCAAATCCAAGATCATCCATTTTTGCAACCATTGCCTTTGCCCTCCTTGCCCCCTCAACCTTTCCTTGAGGAAGAAGTGCTAAAGAGGAGACTCTGGCAGCGACAAATAGCATAGCAGAACCATTTTTACAAGTTGCCACACAAGCACCACACCCCACACAGGCAGCTGCGTCCATGCTCTCTTCTGATTTATGTCGAGGAACTAAAATATTATTAGCATCTTGAGCTGCCCCTACATTGGTAGAGACAAAACCCCCTGCTTGAAGAATAAGATCAAATGCGTTTCTATTTACCACTAAATCTTTTATGATGGGGAATCCTGCACTTCTCCATGGTTCAATAGTAATGGTCTCCCCATCCTTAAATTTTCTCATGTGGAGCTGACAGGTGGTGATTTCATTATCTGGACCATGTGCCCTTCCATTTATATAGAGAGAGCATGTTCCGCAAATACCCTCTCGACAGTCATGATCAAAAGCGATAGGACCTGAACTATGGCACCCTTTATTAATAGCCACAGGAGTAGTCCCCTCTTTAATAAGCTGATCATTAAGTATATCCATCATTTCGAGGAAAGATGTATCAGGGGAAATATTTTTTACTTTATAAGTTTCAAAATGCCCTTTTGCTTTTGCGTTCTTCTGACGCCAAACTTTTAATGTAAAATCCATAGCAAATCCTTTTATTCTTTATAGTTTCGAGTAGCTACTTTAACAAATTCAAATACAAGAGGTTCTTTATGCATAGTAGGAACCTGCTCATCACCCTTATATTCCCATGCGGAGACATAAGTATAGTTTTTATCATCACGGAGTGTCTCTCCATCCTCAGTCTGCATCTCTTCTCTAAAATGACCTCCGCAAGACTCTTTTCTGTTGAGGGCATCTCTCGCCATTAATTCACCTATCTCTAAGAAATCGGCAAGCCTAATAGCCTTTTCGACCTCCTGATTAAACTCCCAGTTTTCACCTGGAACATAAACTCTCTCCCAGAACTCTTTACGAAGGGCCTGAATATCTTTAATTGCCCTCTTTAACCCCTCTTCGTTACGCGCCATTCCGACATCTTCCCACATAATGTGACCAAGACGTTTATGTAAAGAGTCAACTGGTTCATCCCCCTTTACAGCGAAAATTTTCTCTATTTTTTCACGTATTTTATTCTCTGCTTCTACAAATGCAGGGTGATTTACGTCTGTCTTTGGAGCCTGAATTTTAGTGGAAAGATACTCACCCATGGTATAAGGGAGAATGAAATATCCGTCAGCTAACCCTTGCATAAGTGCAGATGCTCCAAGACGGTTTCCGCCGTGGTCACTAAAGTTAGCCTCTCCTATGGCATAGAGTCCAGGGATAGTAGTCTCTAAGTTATAATCAACCCAAAGTCCCCCCATGGTATAGTGGATAGCGGGATAAATCATCATTGGCTGCTCGTAAGGATTCACGTCAACTATTTTTTCATACATCTGGAAAAGGTTTCCATATCTCTCCTCGATGACATGTTTTCCAAGTCTCTGAATAGCGGTAGAGAAATCGAGGAAAACTGCAAGTCCTGTCTCATTTACTCCATATCCGGCATCACATCTCTCCTTGGCAGCTCTTGAAGCCACATCACGAGGAACGAGGTTACCAAAAGCAGGGTAACGTCTTTCGAGATAATAATCTCTCTCCTCTTCAGGAATATCTGTCGGTTTTATCTTTTTTTCACGAAGTTTGTGAACATCTTCCAATTTTTTAGGAACCCAAATACGTCCGTCATTCCTTAGAGATTCACTCATCAAAGTGAGCTTAGACTGCTGATCTCCGTGTACAGGAATACAAGTAGGGTGAATCTGGGCAAAGGAGGGATTTGCAAAGTACGCCCCTTTTTTATAACATTGCCAAGCAGCGGAACCATTGCTAATCATTGCATTGGTAGAGAGGAAATAGACATTACCATACCCCCCTGATGCAAGAACCACTGCATGTGCACCATGTCTCTCTATCTCTCCTGTAACCAAGTTACGAACAATAATTCCTTTTGCCTCACCATTAATTAAGACCAAGTCTAACATCTCGTGGCGATTGTAAGATTTTACTGTTCCGGCTGCGATTTGACGGTTAAGGGAAGCGTATGCCCCAAGAAGGAGCTGTTGTCCGGTTTGTCCCCTTGCATAGAAGGTTCGGCTCACCTGAGAACCACCGAATGAACGATTATCGAGGAGTCCGCCGTAATCCCTTGCAAAAGGGACACCTTGTGCTACGCAATGATCTATTATCAAATTACTCACCTCGGCAAGACGATAAACGTTAGCCTCTCTACTTCTATAATCTCCCCCCTTTATGGTGTCATAAAAGAGACGATAGATAGAATCGTTATCATTTTTATAATTCTTTGCGGCATTTATACCCCCTTGAGCTGCAATAGAGTGCGCTCTACGTGGAGAGTCGTTAATACAGAAAATCTTGACATTATAACCTAATTCACCAAGAGCGGCAGCAGCCGAAGCACCACCAAGTCCTGTTCCTATTACGATTATCTCTAATTTACGCTTATTCGCGGGGCTAACTACTTTAATGTCAGCTTTGTGCTTAGTCCACTTCATTTCGAGTGGTCCACCGGGCACTTTGGATATTAATTTCTCCTCCATAATCTGATTATTGAAAATTGGTGCAATTTTACTCACTTTTTACCACTTTAACAACCTTTTTGTATATTTGCAAAGAATAATTTTATATTTCTCATCTTTTAAAAGACATTATAAGAATAAGTATGTTTAATAAATTAGTTTTATCTGTATTAATAGCTTCGACTATGCTATCAATCCCTAAATGCTCTACCAACTTCATTCCTTTACCACAAAAAATAGAATATGGTGAGGATGAGTTTATTATAAAAAATGGGTTCTCTATTGTCTCATCAGATAATGAGAATAAATTCAATGCAGATTATCTAAAAGGGTATTTAAACCCTCTATTTTTATTCGATATACCGGTCGTTAAAACACCCCCTACCTCAAATTATATCTTACTTGAAAAGGGAACAGGATATGGAGAAGAGGAGTATGATTTAGAGATAACAAAGCTATCTGTTACTATAAAAGCCTCGACTAAGGCGGGGTTCTTCTATGGAATACAGACATTTATGCAGATGTTCCCGGCAGGAATTTATGCAGGTGAAAAATTAGGGTTAAGAGAATTTCCCCTCCCTTGCCTTAAAATAAAAGATTCACCCAGATTTGCATATAGAGGCTCAATGTTAGATGTCTCAAGGACTTTTTATGATGCTGAATATGTGAAAAGATACATTGACTGGCTCTCCTACCATAAAATAAACAAGTTCCACTGGCATCTTACAGATGACAACGGATGGAGAATAGAGATAAAAAAATACCCTTATTTAACATCAAAAGGGGCGTGGAGGGGTGAAAACGAGGTGCTTGCACCAGTCTATCTCTCTGGTAAAGGAAAATATGGTGGATTCTACACCCAAGAAGAGATTAAAT
This sequence comes from uncultured Muribaculaceae bacterium, assembly GCA_964642235.1. GTDB lineage: Bacteria > Bacteroidota > Bacteroidia > Bacteroidales > UBA932 > CAYSND01. The sequence goes on along the minus strand of CAZXOP010000002.1, from coordinate 22,161 downwards.
CTATCGTGGCATACGCATCTAATAGAAATATTGAAATTATTCCTGAAATAGACCTCCCGGGACATAGCAGAGCCGTACTCGCTTCTTACCCCGAAACTGCGTGTAATACCAACACAAGTGCAATTAGTGCCTGCGGAGAGAGAAACAATGTGTGGTGTGCAGGTAAAGAGTCAAACTTTAAGATGTTAGAAAATATCATTAAGGAGATCTCAAAACTCTTCCCTTCCGAATATATACATATTGGTGGAGATGAGGTGAACTTAGAATATTGGAATGATTGTCCTGAATGTCAAAAACTTATGAAGAAAGAGGGGTTGGAAAAAACACACGACCTACTCCCCTACTTTATAAATAGAATGGAGACAATTCTTGCCAAATACGGAAAGAAGACTGCCGGATGGGATGAAATATTAGAAAACTCCACATTGACACCGGATTCGAGAATATACGCATGGAGAAGTAAGAAAAATGCAAAGCTCTCCTTATCAAAAGGTCAGCCTACAGTAATCCAAGTAGGGTCTTATTATTACCTCGATATGAAACAGTCTGAAGAGGAGAGAGGTCATGACTGGGCAGGTATAATACCATTGAAAAAGATTTACGAATTTGACCCCGTTGATTCCCTTGATTTAGAGCCGGGAGAAGAGAAGTTCATTCTCGGTCCCCAGACAGGACTTTGGACAGAACTAATGCAAACTCCTCCGAGATTTGCAGAATATCAGACTTTCCCGAGAATTTGTGCATTAGCAGAGACAGGGTGGACAGGGAAAGAGTTGAAAAATTTCGAAGATTTCAATATGAGATTAAATGCAAGACATTATGACAGGTTATATAAAATGGGAATTGCGTTTAGAGTAGAGCCACCAAAAGTGAAATATTCGTATGAAAACAACTCAATAAACATAACTCCTCCTTATGAAAATTCTGTGGTAAGATACACTTTGGATGGGAGCGAACCGACATCTGTCTCTCCACTTTACAGAGAACAAATCATTACTAATACCCCCCAAGATTTTAAGTTTGCTACTTTCTATAGTAATGATTTACGAAGCGTTTCTGTAAAAGCTTCTAACGTCCCTTCTGAGTATCTAACCCCTAAAACCACTATAGAAACTAATATTGCCCTTAATGAGAAAACCCCTTTAGATAAGATAGCCTCATATAATTTTAAGTCTTTCGTTAGGTCGAAGGAGAGATTGAAAGAAGGAGATTATGTTCTATACACGTTTGAAGAACCGGTTGCATGTTCTAAAATAACCATCAACACCGGCTACACCAATACTCAATTTTATGGTGTTACTGAGGGTTATGTAGAGTATTCTTATGATGGAGTTAACTATATAAAAGGGAATGAATTTTACGAATATAGCACTATAATATCAGATTTTGAAAAGTCTATAAAGAGTGTGAGAATAGTAGTTACTGGAAAAAATGATGGGTTTACAGCTTGTTTCCAAAGTTTGAAAATAGAAAAATAGATTTTATAAATAATTAAAAACCAAACATTATGAAGAAACTATTATTAATCCCTATTTTAATTTCGATTTCTATAGGGCTTGCTGCTCAAACGTCTAAGTACGACAGAGTCGGTATGACTGTTATTAATACTAATTATAACGACGAATTTACAACTAACATCAATAAATATTTCGAGTCTATGGGTGTTGACTCAAGGTATGATGTAAACAAGGTCGCTAATACTGTTATGAATGTAGATGGGTCCAGATTAAAATTCAAAACTGTTCAAGGAGAACGCGTTTATGAAGTCCCTTTGATAACTGAAAAGGTTACTCAATTCCTTGAAAACAATAAGATTGGACTTCAAATAGTCTCCACTATTTTCAATCGGCAGCCTGACGGGAAAATGGACCTTAGCCTCCTCCATTACAGAGGACAATACAATGCTACGGATGAAGAGTATTTCCAAAGTGTCGCTTCTAAAAGAGGAGCAGAGTCCCTTAAAGAGGCAGGGGAAAAACTAATTGATAATAGCTTTATTGTTGTTTATGATTTAGTTAATACCCGATATGAATTTATAAAGGATAAAGAGGGTGGTGGAGATTACCATTTCAAAGGGCATTTTGTGGCTTATCTTTATAAAATAACTTGGAGTGAGGAACTCCTTTATAAAATTTGGGATTGCTGGGTGGACGATGAAACTCCGGAGGGTGAAAAAGCAGCTAAAAACAGTGCTTATAACTCTTTGATTATTCCCCTCGAACAAGTTACCCAAGTTAAAAGTGCGGAAATAGATGTAGATACTCAAATAGAAGCATCTAAGAAAAACCCTATAATGGCCGGTATCAACAAATTAAGAACCCCCGAACAACTTAAAGAGGCAGCGTGGGAAAAGTTTATGAATAAAGGTATCAACGATTGTTTCCAAGAATTGGAGAAGAAAAATGAAAAATTGACCTTAAAAACAGTTATACATGGAACAAAACCTATTAGGGCTAAAATAGGGACCAAAGAGGGTGTGAAAAAAGATTACGCATTCTTTGTTTATGAAAATGTACTTGGCAATAACAATGAAATTCAACAAAAGAGAGTTGGTGTTATAAGGGCTACAAAAGAGATTGCTGATAATAAAAGGATAACAACAGGTGATTTTACCCCTTCAGTTTTCTATCAATACGCGGGTGGTAAAGTGGAAGAGGGGCAGACACTTATTGAGAAGAAGCTTGTTAAAGCAGCACTTCAGTTAGGTTATGGAGTAGGGGGATACTCTGCATTGCAATTCGGGTTAGAGATAGACTCATATTCGGGTACTAATACTCAGACATTTTTAGGATTAAACGGGAGCTATGGAGGAGGAGGTTTTAATATAGGAGCCATTGCTGGATATGGGTTTAGAACCAATAATTTCCATATATTTCCTTTAGTAGGAGCCTATTATGATGCCTTAACAGGAAATGATTTTTCTGAAGATGACCAGAAAGAGAATAATGCAATATTCGGCAGAGTAGGTATTAAGAGTAATATTAACCTCTCTTTCCCTTTCCAAGTTTATGTAGAAGCGGGATATAATTTCCTCTTTTCAGAAGGAGCTACCTATGCCGCCTATAAAGGTGCTAGAACTGTTGAAGGAGTCACAGTAGGATTTGGTATAAGATACTGCTTCTAATCTAATTACTTAGAAATAAGATAATTATATTCGGATTTAATTTCCTTATAGATGGTATTATATCTCTGAATTAACTCCTCTTTATTTTTTATTGGGTCTTTAAAAATAGAAAATACATTTTGCTCGACTCTGCGGAGTCTTTGAGCATACCCATCATTATTACTATTGTATAGCAGACCGAAATTAAAGTATGTAGCGTTATCTCCCCCTAAAAAAGGGAATACTTTCTGCTTTAATGAGAGTACTATATCACAGAGTTCACTATGATCGGAGGAGGGGGTTTTGGTTATAAAAGAGGGGAGATTTTCTCCATATTTAACGAAGTATGGAATAGCGACTGCAAGTGGAGGATATCCCATAGAGAGCCACATAACAGACTTACCTATCTCATCACCTTCATTTATCCCTTGGAATACCATTGTACAAGAAGTGGATCTGCGTGGAATAAAATCTTGATCCACAAACCATCCGTTTCCCTCCCTTTTACCAATAGATTCTCTTAGGTCAATATCTAAAAATGAGTGATAAAAAGAACGGGCAATGTTATCAAAAAGCCACTCCGGAGTAAAATTCCCTGAGTATGCCTTTTCAAGCATTACCTTACTTGCACTATAATACCTCACATATCCTTTCCCTTTATTAAACTCACCTGTATAGGAAAAATTAGTATAAACTAAATATCCGAGTGGAGCTATTTTAGGATCATTAACATCTACTTTAGTCCATTTCAAATTATTTACCTCGTAATAGGCAGCTCCCCCTTCCGCATCGATAACTCCGAAATTTGCATGAACTCCCATTGGTCTTGGAAGGTCATTGAGGAATTTTTCAAAATCATCTATATTTTTACATAGACCTAATGCTCTATACATCACATTCCCCTCCATATCACCATCTTTATCTTTTTGTAGGTTATAGGAAGCAGTGTTCATAATGGAAAAGCCTACCGAATTAGTCCCTCCCCAAACAGAATTTACCTCACCATCACTATTTATAAGACCTAAAAAGGGATATTTTTCCCCTTTATAATAATCTAATCTATTATCTAAATGTCCGGTATCTCTATTTTTTAACATTAAAGGTCTCCCATCAGGGGTTAATTTACCTGTTATAATAGCAGAGGTACAGGCATAATTTTTCTCAATCGAAAGGAGAGAGAAAACAATTATAAAAAGTGTGATAAATTTCCTCATATTCTTAAAATAAACTAAAATTATCGTATTTACTTAGATTTAAGTGTTTATAAGCCAGGTCAGTAACTTCTCTCCCTCTTGGAGTTCTATGGATAAAACCCTCTTTAATTAAAAAGGGTTCATAAACTTCTTCAATCGTTCCGGCATCCTCACCTACTGCAGTTGCAATAGTACTAATACCGACAGGCCCACCTTTAAATTTCTCAATAATGGTAGTAAGAATCTTATTATCTATAGAATCAAGCCCTCTTTTATCAATATTTAAAGCCTCAAGAGCATATTTAGTTATATCTATATCGATTACTCCCGAACCCTGTACTTGAGCAAAATCCCTTACCCTTCTAAGAAGTGCATTGGCAATACGAGGGGTTCCTCTACTCCTACAAGCAATCTCCGCAGAGGCACTACTCTCTATTTCAATATTTAATATCCTGGCAGATCTGTTTATAATAGACTGGAGAACAGTTGCATCATAATACTCTAAATGGGATTTTATTCCAAATCTTGCCCTAAGAGGAGCAGTAAGAAGTCCACTACGAGTAGTGGCACCAATAAGGGTAAAAGGGGAGAGATTAATCTGAACAGAACGGGCTCCAGGTCCTCTATCTATCATAATATCAATAGTAAAATCCTCCATAGCCGAATAGAGATACTCCTCCACCACAGGGGATAATCTATGAATTTCATCTATAAAAAGGACATCCCCCTCTTCGAGAGATGTGAGTAACCCTGCAAGATCCCCTGGTTTATCCAAAACGGGACCTGAAGTAATTTTAAGATTAACACCTAATTCATTTGCTACTATATGTGCAAGAGTGGTTTTCCCTAACCCCGGAGGACCATGCAATAAAATATGATCCAAAGCTTCACCCCTGAGAAGTGCTGCCTGAACGAAAACCTTAAGATTCTCTAATATTTTATCTTGCCCGGAAAATTCTTTGAAATCTTTAGGTCTAATCTTTCCATCCAAATCACTATCTTTGCGGTCACTTATAGTTCGAGGATCGAAATTTACTTCTTCAACCATATTTAAATTATTTATGCAAATATATTATTAATTTTTTAAATTAATTTTTAATGATTATATATAGTATGTTAATTTGTGGATAAAAAGAAAAAAGGAGTTAAGATGGTCGTAGGGGAGTTAGTTTTATAAAAAAAGATGTTTATATTTTTATCATAACTTTAATAAAAGTTTCATCTTAAAAATTTGGATTAATTTTATTTAAATCCATATAATAAAAAAGACCATAAAATAAAGAAAACTTATAATTATTTATAAACAGAGTTATTAAAAAGTTATTAACTATCAGAAAGGATATATTAAATAGGAAAAGTCTTTCACAATTATCTGATTTTCTATACAATAACAGCTCTAATAGTGTTCTTTTGGAGGGATTATATTCCTCTGCAAAAGCCTTTGCTATCTCTTCAACTGTTAAAAAGGGAATTCATCTAATTCTTTTAGATAATAAAGAGGATGCTTCGGGGTGTGCAAATGACTTATATAATCTCATGAGAGATGAAAATATTTTTTTTCTCCCCACCTCTAAAAACATCTCCTTACGAAATACATTAAACGATTCTTCTATTAAAGTCCAAAGGACTGCGGCAATAGATGCTATCAGAGATTTTAAAAACAATAAATATAAAAACCCTTATTTAATCTTAGTGGGGTATTATGAAGCTGTTGAAGAGAAAGTATTGTCTGAAAAAGCTCTAAATAACTCTATCATAACTATATCAAAAGGGGATAAACTCTCCTTCGATTTCGTAAAAGAGGTTCTATTTTCTCTCTCTTTTAGTAAAGTTGATTTTGTATCACAGCCGGGCGAGTTTGCCATAAGAGGGGGAATTATAGATATCTTTTCATATTCGGACAATACCCCATTCAGGATAGAGTTTTTTGGGGATGAAGTAGAGGAGATAAAAAAATTTGAAGTAAATACTCAAAAATCAATAGAGAAGATAGAGAGCATCACCGTATATCCTAATATTCTAGATGAGAATGAGTTGGAAAAAATTGATTTTTTCTCCTTCTTGCCGAAAGAGAGTATTGTGTGGATTTCAAATAAGGAAAAGGGAGATACCATAAATATACCCTTCAAAAAAGTCTATCTTTCATCAGTATATTCTGATACCGGAATAGATAAAATACTCTTTAACACCATTCCACAACCAACTTTTAATAAGAATTTCGAGGTCCTTGCTGACGATATCAGAACCATGAGAGACTCCGGATATAGTCTCTATATTTTAAGTGAAAGTAAGAGTCAGATAGAGAGGTTAACTAATATTTTCTCCTCTTTCGATTTACATGTCTCTTTCGAATATTACACTATACAGGAGGGGTTTATAGATAACGATACTAAAACCTGTCTCTATACTGACCATCAAATTTTTGAAAGGTATAGAAGGTTGAAGATAAAAAGGAGCGTGGAAAAGAGCGAAAGACTAACAATGAACGATATAAACGCTCTCAGAGATGGGGACTTCGTGGTTCATATAGATCATGGGATAGGGAGATTCGGAGGTTTGGTTAAAAATAATATAAATGGTAAGGTACAAGAGGCCATAAAACTTGTTTATCGAGACAATGATGTTCTTTTTGTCTCCATACATGGTCTGCATAGGATTTCTAAATACCGTTCAGGGGACTCTGCTCCCCCAAAAATTAACAAACTAGGCACTGCTGCTTGGCAGAAATTAAAATCTCAGACCAAATCTAAATTTAAGGATATTGCCGATGATCTCATTAAACTCTATTCCCAGAGAAGGGTGGCTAAAGGTTTTGCCTTCTCCCCCGATACCTACCTTCAGCAAGAGCTTGAATCCTCTTTCATTTATGAAGAGACTCCGGATCAATATAAAGCCGCAATAGCAGTTAAAGAGGATATGGAGAAGGGGTATCCTATGGATCGTCTTGTCTGCGGAGATGTTGGGTTTGGAAAAACAGAGGTAGCCATCAGAGCAGCATTTAAAGCAGTTGCAGATAGTAAGCAGGTAGCTATTTTAGTACCCACTACCATTCTTGCCCTGCAGCACTATAATACTTTTAAGGAGCGTCTTGAGAAATTTCCCTGTACAGTCGATTTTTTAAGTCGTCTTAGAAATGCTAAGGATGCAAAAGAGATAGTTGAAAAGTTAAAGAGCGGGAAAATAGATATAATAATCGGGACTCATAGATTACTAAATAAAGAGATAGTTTTTAAGGATTTAGGGTTATTAATAATAGATGAAGAGCAGAAATTCGGGGTTGCAGCCAAAGAGCGATTAAGGCAGTTTAAGCTCTCTGTGGATACACTAACTCTCTCTGCCACCCCTATACCCAGAACGCTTCAATTTTCACTTTTAGGGGCGAGAGACCTTTCGATTATAAATACCCCTCCACCTAATCGTCTCCCCATTCAGACAGAGATAATAGATTTCAACGAAGAGCTAATAAAGGATATTATAAATTTCGAGATAGAGAGAAACGGACAGATATTCTTTGTTCATAACAGAATAGAAGATATTAATTCTGTGGAAGATATTATCAAACGCCTCTGCCCGAATATAAAAATATGCATTGCTCATGGAAGAATGGAGCCAATGGTTTTAGAGAGAAAAATAATTGAATATATAGCCGGAGATTATGATTTGCTCCTCTCCACCACTATTATAGAGAATGGTATAGATATCCCTAATACCAACACTATAATCATAAATCAAGCACAAAACTTTGGACTAAGTGACTTACATCAGCTTCGTGGCAGGGTGGGGAGATCGAGCAGAAAAGCATTCTGCTATCTAATAGTCCCCACAATGGCAGTTATTACCGATGATGCACGAAGAAGATTAAAGGCAATAGAGGCTTTTTCTGACCTTGGTTCAGGGTTTAATATTGCAATGCAGGATCTCGATATACGAGGAATGGGAAACATGCTTGGTGCAGAACAGAGTGGATATATAGCTGAAATGGGGTTTGAGACCTATTCGAGAATATTATCAGAAGCATTTAATGAAATAAAAGAGGAACACTCTATTTCTATTAATGAGGAACAAGAAGCTTATGTTAATGATTGTATTATAGATACGGATATGGAGCTCTTGATACCCGATAACTACATTAATATAACTGCTGAGAAGATAAGGCTTTATAAAGAGTTGGACAATATAGAAGATGAGGAGAGCTTAGATAGATTTATGATAGAGCTTCAGGATAGATTCGGACCTATACCGGAGGAACTCAGACAACTCTCATTTGTTGTCAAACTTAGGGGGGAGGCTAAAAAGAAAGGGTTTGAAAAAATAGTCTTAAAAAACGAGAAGATGGTAGCCTACCTTATAAGTAATCAGATGTCTCCATTTTATAAAACCAAACAGCTTGCAGAACTCCTTAAATATATTCAGAGTAAACCGGGTAATAGATATCAATTCAAGGAGTCAAATGGAAAACTCTGTATTACAGTACAGAATATTAAAACCATAGAAGGTGCTTATTCTGTTACTAAAAAAATGTAAAACTTTTTTCACTATGGATAATAAAGGGAAATCGCATTATAAACAGTGCGATATTTTAGAAATAATGCACTGTATGTAAATATTTGTGTTATCTTTGCTTTAAAATTTATTACATATTATGAATAAGGACGAACTTAAAGCGCTGATTGCGGAGTATCAGGATTTTGTATCTAAGATAAATTTAATGGAAAGGGTACAGGATTTTGAAGATTTTAACTATGTTATAGTGGGAGCGAGGCGCACAGGGAAAACATACACTCTATACCAACATATTCAACATCTCATTAGTCAGGGGCATAGTATCGAGGAGATGTTGTTTGTAAACTTTGAAGATGAAAGAATATTGAATATTCAAGCAAGTGAATTGAATTATTTGTTAGAAGCATATAAGGAGATGTACTCCTATAATCCTATTTTATTCTTAGATGAAATTCAAAATGTAAATGGTTGGGAAAAATTTGCAAGACGAGTCGCTGACCAAAACTATAAAGTGTTCATTACAGGAAGTAATGCTAAGATGTTAAGTAGTGAAATAGCCACAACTCTTGGTGGAAGGTTTATTATTAAGGAGATAAACTCGTTCAGTTTTGGTGAATATCTAAAATTTCATAAAATCGAGTTAAAGGATAATTGGTATTATAAACCTATTAAGAATAAAGTAGTTAACCTGTTTGGAGATTATTTTTATTTTGGAAGTATACCAAGTGTTTTCTCGTTAGATGATAAACGTTCCTTTCTAAGTGGTCTATTTGATAAAATACTGTTAAATGATATAGTGTTAAGGTATAAAATAAGGAATGATGAAGCACTTCGTCTATTAGTTAAAAAATTAGCAGAGAGTGTTATGCAGCCCACCACCAACTCTCGGTTGGCGAATATTATTAAATCGACCGGTATAGCTGTTAGCAGAAATACAATAGTTGATTTTATTAAGTACCTAAAAGAGTCATATATGATTTTTGATATCAGTAACTTTAGCGATAATCTTCCTGAAAGAGAGAATAATAAGAAGAGATATTTTTTAGACAATGGGATATTAAATCTCTTTCTTTATCAGCCTGAAACTATATTATTGGAGAATTTAGTCGCTGCAAACCTTAGAAGAAAGTATGGTGGGAATGCCATTTTTTATTATAAGAAGAACATTGAAGTAGATTTCTATATTCCAACTCAAAAAACAGCCGTACAAGTTTCTTATAATGTCTCTAACTATACTACTCTTGAAAGAGAGGTAAATGCTTTAATGAAATTATCCTCAGTGTTTGACATTGAGAAGATGCTGATTATAACTAATAATGAAGAAAAAACAATTACTTCAGACAATGGAAAAAACATAAAGGTCATTCCTATATGGAAGTGGTTAATAGAGATAGAAAAAGGGGTTTTATGAGAATTTCAAAAAATGTAATTATATTTGTCCCCCTAATCTAAAGAGAGTGTTTAATTTAATAATAGATATCGGTAATACTTCTTCTAAAGTGGCTTTTGCTCAAGGCGTTACGCTTGGGAAAATCTATAAGTTTATGGGAGATGTAAGTGAAAAGGAGATAGCCTCTTTAATCGAGTATGAAAAGCCGGAGATTACTATTCTATCAAGTGTTAAGCAGATAAGCACCTCTCTTTTGGATTATCTTAAAAATAACTCCTCTAAATTCTTTATTCTCAATGATAAAACAGAGATTCCGATTAAGAACAGATATAGTACACCGGAGACATTAGGGACAGATAGATTGGCTTCTGCGGTAGCTGCTAACACCCTTTTTCCTGATAAAGAGCTGATTATATTTGATTTTGGTACAGCAATGACAGTCGATTTTGTAAATAGGGAGGGAGAATTTTTAGGAGGGAATATTTCCCTCGGTCTAAGGATGAGATTCAATGCTATTAATCACTATACCAACAAGTTACCCCTTTTGGATACCCCCTCTTGCGTGGAAAACATCGGAAGCTATACAGCGGGTGCTGTAGAGTCTGGAATAATTTTAGGCATAATGTTTGAGATTGAGGGTTATATAAGCAAATATGCGAATCATACCGTTATATTTACGGGGGGAGACGCAAATTATTTTGCCGAGAAAATGAAAAGTCCGATATTTGTAGTTCATAATTTAGTTTTGATGGGATTAGCCCGAATAGCAGAATTTAATGCAGCAGATTAAAAAATACATAATTATAACCATAATGGTTCCCCTCTTGTTCAGCACGCAGAGTCTGAAGGCTCAGCTTACTGACGCAATGAGTTCTTATACTCCTTATTCGCTCTTTGGTTTGGGGGATATTTCCAAGCAGGGCAATGCCTATAACCTCTCAATGGGGGGTATAGGAATAGGGATGCGTGATAACAGGTTTATAAATTATTTAAATCCTGCCGCTATTTCAGAGAGAGACACCCTTGCTTTTATGCTTGACTTTAATGTTAATCAAAAAAACAGCTATCTGTCGAGCTCCTCTTCGAAAACAGCATACAATATTTTCAACATGTATAATTTTGTATTCACAGCCCCTATTTATAAAAAATCGGCACTTGTTGTAGGAATAGTTCCTTATAGTAATGTTGGATACAAGTTCGAATCGACAGAGACCGACCCGAGTATAGTTGCAGACCTGGGTGATATAAAGTATAGGAAATATGGGATAGGGGGAATTAACAAGGTTTTTGTTGGGGCAGCCGCCACTTTTGCAAGACGTATTTCATTGGGTGTTGAAGGGAGTTATTATTTTGGTACAATAGACCGCCATAGTAATGTTTTATTTAATTCCTCTTCTGCAAATCAGTCCATTGAATCGGGGTGGGATTTTGTTTTAACCTCATTTTCTGCTAAATTTGGACTTCAATATGCTCAGCCTATCGGTAAAAAATCACTTCTGACGATAGGGGGGACATATAGCTTAGGAAACACTTTTAAGGGGAGTTTAGGAAGATATGCTTTTGCAAAGGGGAGTTCAACAACGGATACAGTGGTGTTTGAGAGCAATGATAATTATAGATTGAAAATAGCATCGGAAATGGGGGTAGGTGCCTCCTTTAAAGTGAGAGAAAAATGGAGTTTGGGATTCGATTATGTTCGTCAAGACTGGAGAAATACTACCTTTGCAAATTATCCGGGGATGTTTGTTTTTAATCCTGCCTTATCAGAGTCTTATAGAGTAGGTTTTGAAGTAACACCCAATAGATATGATATTAGATATTACTTAAAGAGAGTTACATATAGAGGAGGAGCATATTTTGATAAATCTTATATATCTTTGAACGGTCATCAAGTAAACTCTATGGGGATAACTTTTGGTGCATCATTCCCCATTTATAGATGGTATAATGCGTTCAATATAGCGGTGGATTTAGGGCAGAGAGGTTCAAGACAGAACGAAATGGTAATGGAAAGGTATGTTAATTTAATGATTGGTGTAAATTTGCACGACATTTGGTTCCAAAAGTATAGATACGAATAAAACTTAAAATAAAAAACGAAAGATGAAAAGAGTTAAATTCATTGTAACATTAATGGTGGCTTTAGTTGCTACAACCTCTGTTTTCGGACAGGGAAGATTTGGGAAAGATAGTGCAGAATGTATTAAGTATCTCTCCTATTATCAAGAATATATGAAACAGAAGAATATTAAGGAGGCTTCACCTCTATGGAGAAAAGCTATTTCCTTATGTCCCCCTTCAGCCAATCAGAGCATGCTTCTTGATGGAATGAAGATTATGAGAAGGGATATTAATCTTTATCAAAACAATCCTATTCGTAAAAAAGAGTTAATAGACTCTCTTCTGCTTCTCCATGATTTGAGAATGACTTATTATGGAACTCCTAAATATATAGGAAAGGCAAAGATAAATCAGGCTACCGATATGCTCACCTACATTCCCGACCAAGAGGAGAGAGTATATAAAACTTTAGGGGATGCCATTGATATAGGAGGAGAGGATGTTACCCCTTCTATCGTTGTACGTTATATGAACTATGCAAGCGAATTGTATAAAAAAGGGATAATTTTACCGGAAGATGTTTTGTCTTCTTATGCTAAGGCAGAAGGAGCTGTTGCAATTTTAGAGAAACAGAATCCTGAAGAGAACGGAAGGCTTAGGGAAGATGTGGAAAATCTACTAATGCTTACAGGTGTTGCAAGTTGCGATAATCTTGTTTCACTATTTGGTCCCAGATATGAAAACAACAAAGAAGATAAAGCTGTATTAGAGTCTATTATAACACTTCTTACCTCATCAGAGTGTTTCCAAGAAGATCTATTCTTGCATGCGGTTCAGTCTTTAAACAAAGTAGAACCTACTCATACAAACGCATACTTGCTTTTTAAGCTCTATTCAATAAGAAACAACACCAACGAGGCTATTAAATATATGTATGATGCAATATCAAACGATGGTTCCACTCCTGAACAGGATGGCAATTATTATTTTGAACTTGCTACTTTCCTTTATAAGAAAGGGGTAAAACCTGATGAGGCTGTTGCAGCAGCTAAAAAGACAGTTGAATTAACCCCTCAATTAGCAGGGAAAGCATATTTTCTTATCGGCTCTGTTTGGGGATCTCAAAAATGTGAAGGGAATGATGTAGAGAAAAGGGCTCAGTTCTGGGTAGCTGTTGACTATCTTGTTAAAGCTAAAAATGCAGATGAAACTCTTATGCAAGACGCTAACGTGCTAATAGCAGAATACAGTAAATATTTCCCTATGCAGGAAGATGCGTTTATGTTTGATATTATAGACGGAGCTACATATACGGTTTCTTGTGGCGGATTAAGAGAGTCAACCAGAGTAAGAACACAGAAATAATTTATGCGCTCTAACGAGCTATATTATAAAGCGGTAAAAATGGTAGCAATCATCATGATTGCTACCATTGCCGTATCTTGTAAGAGTAAGATTACCAAGATAGCTGAAGTGGATGTTTCGATTAAACCTGAACAGACTATAGAAGGGGTGACGATAATCCAGTCAACTTCAGGTTTGATGGAATTTAGAGCAGAATCTCCCCTTATGGAGAGATACCCCCAAAATAGTGAAACCGGTGCTGCCGCTTATGAGCTTTTCCCAAAAGGGATTAGGCTTTACGCTTATAACGAGGAGGGATTTCTGGAGACGGAGATAGTGGCAGATGGGGCAAGACATATCAATGCCACCTATGATGAAAAATGGGAGGCTTATGGAAATGTTGTAATTAAAAATCATATAAAAGGGGAGAGAATCGAAACCGATACCCTTTATTGGAATAAAGAGGAGAAGAAAATTCATACGCATTGTTATGTAACGATCACCTCTCCGCAAGGATTTATGCAGGGGTATGGGATGGAATCTGATGAGATGGCAAGGGACGCATATCTTCTCAAACCATTTGATAGCTATGGTATAATTCAGAAAGATAGCACTAAGGTTGAATATATTGATTCTGTCAATTTTATTGGACCTTTATACATCAGATAAAATAAAATTACTATCTTCGCACCCTATTTGAAAACAGTAAAAAATTATAAATAAAATGGCAGTATTAGAAAAGATACGCGTTAAATTAGGGATCTTAATAACAGTTTTGATCGCCTTGGCGCTACTCTCATTTATCATCGACCCAAACACCTTAGCGGTGGCAGTTAACTCTTTTTCATCTAAATATGATGTTGGAAAGATAAATGGTTCCTCAGTTAGCTATAAGGAGTTTCAGGAAAAAATCGATTATTACTCAAACATTTATAAATTAACCTCCGGCGAACAGACTATGAACGAGCAGGTTAATGAAAACATCCGTGAAAGTGCATGGCAGGACTTTTTAAATGAACTGCTTATACTTCCTACTATTAAAAAAGCGGGTATTAATGTAGGAGAAGAGGAGATGATCGACCTTAGTCAAGGGAAAGAGATTTCACCGATAATAGCTCAGGAGGCTTCATTTAAAGATGAAACAGGGGCTTTTAGCAGAGATCGTTTACTCCAGTTTATTAAGGCTATCAATAATGACGAATCAGGTAATTTGAAAGCTTATTGGGACTTCTTGGAGACTAATATGTCGAGACAGCAGTATTTTACCAAATATGCTACTCTCCTTTCAAAGAGTAACTTCGTAAATCCTGTGGAACTTCGCAGAGGGATAGAGGAGAACAACACTACTTCTAACGCCGATTTTATCGTAGTTCCTTACGGTTTTGAAAGAGATTCTACCATCGTAATCACCAAGAGTGAGATGGAGAAATATTATAAGGCACACCAGAAAGAGTACAAACAGGAAGCTTCTCGTGATGTAGAGTTTGTAGTTTATGAGGTGGTTCCCTCAGAGAGAGATTTTGCTATGGCAGAGGAGAGCATAAATAAAGTTTATGACGAATTTACAAAAGCTACTAATCTTAAGAATTTCCTCTCCCGTAACTCGGATACCCCCCTTAACAACTATTATTTTAAGAAAGGGGAGCTAAAAGAGTCTTATCCGGAATTAGAGGCTTTCGCTTTTGAGACCAAAAACCCTACAGTTCTTCCTGTATTCAAATCAAATGAACAGTATTTAGCAGCCAGAATCAATTCTGTTAAAGAGATGTCCGATTCAACTTTTGTTAATCATATTCTTCTTCCTGCTACTGACACCAAGAAGGCAGATAGTTTGCTGAATGTTATTAATAAAGGGGGTAATTTCACAGCACTTGCTTCTGAATATTCTCTTGATAAAAACCCTAATGTAACACCTGGAGAAATTGGTTGGATGACCCAGAGAATGATGATCCCCGGAATGGAAGAGGTACTCTCTCTCCCTCTAAACAAATGTGTGAAGATGACATCAGATTACGGAATCCATATAGTTAAAGTGACCAAAAGAACTGCTCCTGAGAGAAAAGTTCAGCTTGCTCTCCTTACCAAAGATGTAATTTCGAGCAAAGAGACCTATCAGGTTTACTATGCTCAGGCTAACGACCTTGCCTCTAAGAGTGAAGGTAAAATAGAGAAGTTCAATGAATTGGTTAATACCGGAAAACTCCCTGTGGTTCCTGCAATGAATGTAGCAGAGGGGTCCAAGAAACTTTCTAAATATGAAAATGCAAGAGAGGTGACTCGTTGGATTTTCGAAGCTAAAAAGGGAGAAGTTTCCTCTATTATTACAGTTGACAATAAATATTTCTTTGTAGTGGCTGTTACCGAGGTTCATGAAGAGGGTTTTACTCCGCTTAGCCAGGTAGCGACTTCTGTTACTTTTGCTCTTGAGCAGACGAAGAAAGGGGAAAAATTGTCTTCGGAAGTAAAGGGTAAAATGGAGGGTTTAACCACCATGAGTGAAATAGCAGAGGCACTCAATACCACAGTTAGCAGTAGAGATAATATCGCTTTCGGTTCATTCGGGGCACAATCTTTTGATCCCGCTTTAGTTGGAGCCATTGCAGGTGCTCCGGAGGGAAAAATTGTTGGTCCTATTGTTGGAAATATCGGAGTATATCTTGTTCAGGTTAAAAATAGAGAAGTAGGTTCTTTCTACACAGAGACAGATGCCAAATCAAGAGCAGCTCAGTATGCAAACTACCAGCTTAACTCACTTGGATCTATTTTCAATGAGATAGGAAATATAGTTGACCGCAGAGCGAAGTTCTTCTAAAATATAATTCTCTTCCAGATGCGGTAAGCATTTGGGCGAAGATGAATACCATCAAGAGTATAAACGGAGGCCAAGTCTCCGTTTTTCTCTTTTAAAGAAGAAGCTATATCGAGATAGGTGTAACCCATAGAGTCAGCTTTTGAGGAGAGAAAAAGATTAAGCCCTTCGACTTTTTGATTTCTCCCCTCATAATATGGGGTTAAAGGGTTTACAGGAAGGGTACTTTGAACATAAAGTTCGGTTGACGGTAAAGCCGTTTTAATGGCCGAAATTAGCTCCTGATAAGTTTCCCAAAGAGTTGCCGCCGAAAGAGAAGTATCGTTAACAAAATCGTTAATACCGGCCATTAAATAGATCTTGCGAGGGTTCTCCTGAACGACATCGTCTATTCTTAACAACATCCCCTCCACAGTATCCCCGCTAATCCCCCTATTGACCACCTCATTTTTCCGAAGAAGCTCACTCCACCAACAGTTATTGTTTAGACTATTCCCAAGCATAACCACCCCGCCGGAGGTGTTTTGAAGAGAGTTAAAAATGGAGAGACGCGCTTTATAATGTGCCGAACGCTCTTTTAACGTGTCGCGATAATAGGAATCAGGGTGCGAATCATTTAACGAAGGGTTATTTAACGCTTTAAGTCCAATATGAGGTGAGAGTAGCTCCGCAATGAGAAAATACCCCTTTCCATTGATACGGACCCCGTCATAAGAGAACTCACTTGAAAGGTACCCGGTGCTATCGCAAAGAGCCGCAGGTGCATCAATGTAGTGCTCCGCAAAATAATTGTTTAGTTTTGTGTTGACCTTTATAATGGAGTCCCTGAGGGCATTTGTCCCCTCCGAAAGGTTTTTAATGGCAATATCGGGGACTATCCCCACCACGAATATTTCGCTCTTTTGAGAAAATCTTGCAGCCCTGAAAACCACCTTCATAATCCCTTCACAAGTCTCTTGTGCAGATCGCCCCTTTTTAATATCGAAAAGTCCGGTGGAGATAAAAATTTTCGAAGGTTTGCTCTTCGCAATTTTATCTATCCTATAAAGAGTACACTCGCTCCCTTCGAGGGCAATGCCCCTATTTTTCACCCTTTCGCTTCCATAAAAAGAGTTCCAAATACCTCTGTCAAAAAGGTCGTCTCCGATAAGGACAATATCTCTCTTGTTAATGGGGAGGGAAGAATATAACTCCTCCTTCTCTTGAAAATAGGTTATCTGTCCATGCAGCGTTGGGTATGGAACCTTCTCTAAATCCACGCTTCGGCAGTTACTTAGCAGAAAAATGCAGAGGAGTGGTATCGAAAAGGTCAATATTTTTTTTGGTTTCATGGCAATGCGAGACTAAACATTAAAGAGGAAGTGCATAACATCACCATCCTGGACCACATACTCTTTCCCCTCTATTCCAAGTTTCCCTGCTGCGCGACAAGCCGCCTCAGAGCCGTAATGAACATAGTCTTCGTATTTTATAACCTCTGCCCGAATAAACCCTTTTTCAAAATCTGTATGAATAACACCTGCTGCTTTTGGTGCTTTATCCCCTTTGTTTATAGTCCAAGCGCGTACTTCAGGTTCTCCTGCGGTAAAATAGGTTTGGAGATTTAGAAGGGAGTAAGCCGACTTAATAAGCCTCTCTACTCCTGATCTCTCTAACCCTATCTCATTAAGAAACATCTGTCGCTCTTCGAAGTCTTCAAGCTCTGCTATTTCTGACTCTATCTTTGCAGCAATAACAAGTATTTCAGCCCCCTCTCCCTCTACAGCTTTTCTTACCTGTTCCACATAACCATTCCCTTTGGCAGCCGAAGCCTCATCCACATTACAAACATACATCACAGGTTTATTGGTAAGGAGAAAGAGCTCGTTTGCCATCTTTTGATCCTCCATATTATCGAAGATTACTGTACGAGCGGCTTTTCCTTGGATAAGGGCTTCTTTAAATTTAAGAAGGATATCGAGAAAACGTTTTGCTGCTTTGTCGCCCCCTGTGGTAGCCTGTTTCTGAACTTTGTTGATTCTGTTTTCCACGGTCTCCAAATCCTTAATCTGGAGTTCGAAGTCGATAATCTCTTTATCTCTGATTGGGTTTACGCTCCCGTCAACATGAACGACATTAGAGTCATCGAAACACCTGAGAATATGAAGAATAGCATCTGTCTCGCGGATATTGGCTAAGAATTGGTTTCCGAGCCCCTCCCCTTTACTTGCCCCTTTAACAAGTCCTGCTATATCGACTATCTCCACAGTGGCAGGAACGACTTTTTTAGGATTAACGAGGTCTCTAAGAACAATAAGACGTTCGTCAGGGACATTTGTAAAGCCGATATTTGGTTCGATGGTGCAAAAAGGGAAATTGGCAGCCTGTGCTTTGCCAGAACTTATACAGTTAAATAGTGTCGATTTTCCAACATTTGGTAGCCCGACTATTCCGCAACGGAGTGACATAAATATTTATATATTTTAAGTCCGCAAAAGTAGTAAAAAAAGGGTTATATTTGGCGATATGAAACTTCGGAGAGAGATATTATGTGTGATACTGCTTTTAATGGCAGTCGGGGCAGGGGGGCAGGAGTTCCCTCCTATTATGTTTTGGAATGTGGAGAACTATTTTGACCCTTTTGACGATGAGAAGAGTGCGGATGAGGAGTTTTTACCCAATAGCGAAAAAAGATGGAGTTGGGGGAGGTTTGTAAAAAAGAGAAATGCAATAGCCAAAACCATCATAGCAGCAGGGGATTATTTAGGGAGTTACCCTGCAGTAATAGGGGTTGCAGAGGTGGAGAATGCTATGGTTCTTAAACAGTTGGTAACAGAGACCCCTTTGGCCAAGTTAGGGTATAATTATATCCATCGCGATGCTGGGGATAGACGGGGGATAGATGTGGCACTGCTCTACAGAGAAGAGTCTTTTAGACCACTTGAGATTTTACAGATTCATGTCGGGGACTCTCTTGACCGCCTCCGCTCTATGCTTTTAGTTAAGGGAGAGTTAAATGGAATGAGTGGAGTGTCGGAAGTGGTTTTCGTGGTCTGTCATTGGACTTCCAAGTGGGGTGGAGAGGAGATTTCTGCTCAGCGAAGAGTGGCAGCAGCAAGGGGATTAAAAGCAGTGACGGACTCTTTATTGTTTCTCTCTCCGAAGAGAACTATTGTTATTATGGGGGATTTTAATGATGCCCCTGATTCCCCTGCCTCCCTCTTTCTTACCACGAACAGTGCGACGGAGAGGGGAGAGACCCCATTGCTTCTAAATCGTGCAGACTCGCTCCACAAAGCGGGGAGAGGGAGCATTAAATATCAAGGGAGGTGGGAACTAATTGACCACTTTATTGTCTCTGCAGGAGCCCCTTATCGGGAGATGGAGATTTTTTCCCCCGATTTTCTCTGCGAAGAGGATAAAAAGTTCCTTGGGATAAAACCCTTCCGGACCTACCAAGGTCCGAAATATCTTGGCGGAGTATCGGATCATTTTCCAATATTGTTAAAATCGAGATAAAATTCTATTTTTGTACTTCACTTTTAAAATAATGGAATGAAACAATATCTTGATCTTCTCAGGCATATTCAAAAAGAGGGAGTTGTAAAGGGAGACCGCACAGGGACAGGCACCAAATCGGTATTTGGCTACCAGATGCGTTTTGACCTTAATGAGGGCTTTCCTGTATTAACCACTAAAAAACTCCATCTGCGCTCCATTATTTATGAGCTTCTTTGGTTTATAAAAGGGGATACCAATATTAAATATCTTCACGATAACAATGTCTCTATTTGGGATGAGTGGGCAGATGAAAATGGGGACTTGGGACCTGTTTATGGTCATCAATGGCGCTCCTGGCCCTCTCCTGACGGGGGAGCCCCTATTGACCAACTCTCTAATTTAATAACCTCCTTACAGAACAATCCCGATTCGCGTCGTCATATAATTTCTGCTTGGAATGTTGCTGAGGTGGATAAGATGGCACTTCCTCCCTGCCATGCGTTGTTTCAGTTTTATGTTGCCGAAGGGAAGCTCTCTTGTCAGCTCTATCAGCGTAGTGCAGATGTTTTCCTCGGTGTTCCTTTTAATATAGCCTCTTACGCACTTCTTACCATGATGGTGGCACAGGTTTGTGGTTATCAGTTAGGGGAGTTCGTGCATACATTCGGAGATGCCCATCTTTATTTAAATCATTTGGAACAGACGGAGTTACAGCTCTCCCGCGAGCCTAAAAAACTTCCGAGAATGGAGATTAATCCTCAGGTAAAAGATATCTTCTCCTTTAATTATGAGGACTTTAACCTTATAGGATATGATCCTTACCCTACTATTAAAGCCCCTATTGCAGTCTAACCCCATAAAACCTATATAATATGCTCTCAATAATCGTTGTAACAGCTAAAAACCTTGCCATTGGAAAAGAGAACAGGCTTCTATGGCACCTTTCCGAAGACCTGAAATATTTTAGAAGAACCACCACAGGGCACTCTGTGATTATGGGGTACAATACCTTCCTCTCTGTCAATAAAAGACCTCTCCCAAACAGAAGAAATATTGTGGTTAATAATGAGATGAAAGATGGTGTTTATGACGGTGTGGAGTTCTTTTCGACCCTCGAAGGAGCTATTGCCGCTTCAGGTGCCGGTAAAGAGGGAGAGGAGGTCTTTATTATTGGAGGAGGGATGATGTATAGAACCTCTATGCCTCTTGCCCAAAAACTCTATATAACTGAGGTTTCAGACTCTGTTGAGGATGCAGATACCTTTTTCCCCGAAATTGATCTCTCTGTATGGAAGGAGGAGACACGAAGTGAGCCTATAAAAGATGAGAAAGCAGGAGTAGAATACTCCTTTGTAACATATATCAGAAAATAACCTTTTAAGTACTAAAACTATGAGTAATCAAAGAGATAGTTTCGGAAGTCGGTTCGGAGTTCTTGTGGCATTGACAGGGTCTGCAGTCGGGTTGGGAAATTTATGGAGATTTCCTTATTTAGTTGGAACTAACGGAGGAGCAGCTTTTATAATAATTTATATCTGTTTTGCCCTTGTGCTTTGTCTCCCTATAATGTTTTCAGAGTTCGTAATAGGGCGTAGAAGTCAGGCAAATGTTTTCGGAGCATTTAAGGTATTAGCCCCTAAATCTAAATGGGGAACTGTCGGTATAATCGCGGTGCTTGCCTCTTTCTCCATTCTTTCTTTTTATTGTGTTGTAGGGGGATGGACGATAGATTATATAGTTAAAGCCATTACTTTTAAAATTACCTCAGCGTCAGAGGCTGAGATATCACAGATGTTTCCTCAAGTGTCATCTTCTACCTGGTCTCCATTAATTTATATCTTTATATTCTTGGGACTTACAGGGTTAATAGTAGTTGCAGGTATTCAGAAAGGGATTGAGAGATATACCAAGGTAATGATGCCGCTTCTATTTGTTATGATAATAATTATAGCGATTAGGTCCATGACGTTACCCGGGGCATCAGAGGGGTTAAAGTTTCTTTTTAAGCCTGATTTCTCAAAAGTAACTTCGCAGACATTTCTTGACGCTTTAGGACAGGCATTTTTCTCATTAAGCCTTGGGTGTGGAACCATAATGACTTATGCCTCTTATGTTAAAAAAAATGAAAATATAATGAAGACATCGACTCTGACTGCTGTTTTTGATTCACTCTTTGCAATTATAGCGGGAACAGCCATTATGCCCGCAGTGTTTGCTTTTGGAATCTCTCCAAGTCAGGGACCGGGGCTTGTATTTGTAACCCTACCTCATATTTTTT
>CAZXOP010000001.1:0-86649 GCA_964642235.1 uncultured Muribaculaceae bacterium | reverse complement strand
ATTTTAAAACGCGCCTGGGCGCGTTTCGAATATATTTCGCGCGGGAATAGCTCAGTTGGTAGAGCATCAGCCTTCCAAGCTGAGGGTCGCGAGTTCGAACCTCGTCTTCCGCTCCAACAAATACCAAACAGGCCAGTATAGCTCAGGAATAGAGCGCTTCCTTGGTAAGGAAGAGGTCATGAGTTCAAATCTCATCACCGGCTCTATATTTATATATAAGAAACTTATTAATATTTAATTTTTTAATTATGGCAAAAGAAACTTTTAAAAGGGACAAACCGCACGTTAACATTGGAACTATCGGGCATGTTGACCACGGTAAAACTACTCTAACTGCAGCTATTACTAAAGTATTGGCTGAAAAAGGTCTTTCTGAAGTTCGTTCATTCGACTCTATTGATAACGCACCTGAAGAAAAAGAACGTGGTATTACTATTAACACTTCACACGTTGAATACCAGACTGCTAATCGTCACTACGCTCACGTTGACTGCCCCGGGCACGCTGACTATGTAAAGAACATGGTTACTGGAGCTGCGCAGATGGACGGTGCTATTATCGTTGTTGCCGCTACTGATGGTCCTATGCCTCAGACTCGCGAGCACATTCTTCTTGCCCGCCAGGTAAACGTTCCTAGAATTGTAGTTTTCCTTAACAAAGTTGACATTGTTGATGACCCTGAAATGGTAGAATTAGTAGAGATGGAAGTTCGTGAACTTCTTAGTTTCTATGAATTTGACGGGGACAATGCTCCTGTTATCCAAGGTTCTGCTCTTGGTGCTCTTAACGGAGACCCTAAGTGGACAGAAAAAATTATGGAGCTTATGGAAGCTGTTGACACTTACATTCCTATTCCAAAACGTGACAACGAAAAACCTTTCCTTATGCCTGTTGAAGATATCTTCTCTATTACAGGTCGTGGTACAGTTGCTACAGGTCGTATTGAGACAGGAGTTGTTAAAACCGGTGATGAGGTTCAGATCGTTGGACTTGGTGAAGAGCCTAAAAAATCAGTTGTTACAGGAGTTGAGATGTTCCGTAAGATTCTTGACAGAGGT
Source organism: uncultured Muribaculaceae bacterium (assembly GCA_964642235.1). Lineage (GTDB taxonomy): Bacteria > Bacteroidota > Bacteroidia > Bacteroidales > UBA932 > CAYSND01. The sequence continues at coordinate 85,591 of CAZXOP010000001.1, read as the reverse complement.
GAAGCTGGTGATAACGTAGGTCTTCTTCTTCGCGGTATTGACAAGAAAGAGATTAAGAGAGGTCAGGTTATAGCTCACCCTAACACCATTACCCCTCACCACGCATTCCAAGCTTCTATCTACGTATTGAAGAAAGATGAAGGTGGTCGTCATACTCCTTTCCATAACAAATATCGTCCTCAGTTCTTTATCCGTACCCTCGATATTACAGGGGAGATCGAACTTCCTGCAGGAGTTGAAATGGTTATGCCTGGTGATAACGTTTCTATTACAGTAAACCTTATCTATCCCGTAGCTATCAACGAAGGACTTCGTTTCGCTATCCGTGAAGGTGGTAGAACAGTTGGGTCAGGACAGGTAACTAAGTTACTTGAGTAATACTATACTTTAGCTAACTAAGCCCATAAGTTCCCCTAAAGGTAGCTTATGGGATTAGTTGTGCTAATATAGGGGCATAGTTCAAGGGTAGAATAGCGGTCTCCAAAACCGTTGATGGGCGTTCGAATCGCTCTGCCCCTGCCAAAATTCCGCTGGTTACGCTGCGGTTTTTTAACTGGCTGAATGCAAAGCTTCCATTTGCAATAAAGCCAAAATTAATAATGAACAAAATGAACAAAATAACTTTGTATCTTAGAGAGTCCTACACCGAGTTGACAAAAAAGGTGAGCTGGCCTACATGGTCACAGCTTCAGAATTCAGCTATCGTAGTTATGATAGCCTCTCTGATTTTAGCTGGTGTTGTCTTTGTTATTGACTTGGGTTTCAGGAATATGATGACATTTATTTATAACTTGTTGTACTAAGTTTATGAGTGAAATTACCAAAAAATGGTATGTTATCCGCGCTGCCGGCGGTAAGGAGAAGAAAGCCAAAGAGTATCTGGAAAACGAAATCAAGAGGTTAAACCTCTCTGATTACGTTACGCAGTTACTTATCCCTACTGAAAAGATATATCAGGTAAGAAACGGAAAGAAAGTAAGTATGGAGAGGATATTTTTTCCCGGATACATACTTATTGAAGCCCATCTTACCGGAGAACTGCAGCATATTATCCGTAATGTCCCACATGTTTCAGGCTTTCTAACGGAGAGAATGGATAAGGATAAACAACCTGTCCCCCTTAGAACTTCTGAAGTTAACCGTATTCTCGGCAAAGTTGATGAACTGCTTGATCAGGAGGAGGAAAATGTAACTCCTTTTATCATCGGCGAAGCTGTGAAAATTATAGACGGACCTTTCAACGGATTTGATGGTACCATTGAGGAAATTCTTCAAGACAAGAAAAAACTCAAAGTTATGGTCAAGATATTTGGAAGAAAGACTCTTTTAGAGTTAAATTTTGTTCAAGTAGTTAAAGAATAAACAAATTAACAACTATGGCTAAAGAAATTGCAGCATTTATTAAATTGCAGATTAAAGGCGGTGCTGCCAATCCTTCTCCCCCGGTAGGACCTGCATTAGGTTCGAAGGGTGTGAATATTATGGATTTCTGCAAACAATTTAATGCTCGTACCCAGGATAAAGCCGGTAAAGTATTACCCGTGATTATTACTGTTTTCAGTGATAAGTCTTTTACGTTCGTTGTTAAGCAGCCTCCTGTGGCTGTACAGCTTAAAGAAGCTGCAAAAATTTCCACAGGTTCTGCTGAACCGAATCGTAGTAAAGTGGGATCTGTTACTTGGGAACAAGTAAAAGCTATCGCACAGGATAAGATGCCGGACATGAATGCGTTCACCCTGAAATCTGCTATGAGTATGGTTGCAGGAACCGCAAGAAGTATGGGTATAAAAGTAACCGGGGAATTCCCTGCCGATGTTAAATAATCACACGCTATGAGTAAATTGACAAAAAATCAAAAAATAGCTGAAGCAAAGGTTGACTTTACCAAACAGTATAAATTAAGTGATGCTTGTAACTTAGTGAAAGAGATTACTTTTACTAAATTTGATGCATCAGTTGATATAGCTGTAAGACTTGGAGTTGACCCTCGAAAAGCTAATCAAATGGTTCGTGGCGTTGTGACTCTTCCCCACGGTACAGGAAAACAGACCCGCGTATTGGCTCTATGTACACCCGATAAAGAGGCTGAAGCTCGTGAAGCAGGCGCTGACTTTGTAGGGTTAGATGATTTTATTGAGAAAATCAAGGGAGGATGGACAGACATTGATGTAATTGTCTGCACCCCTTCAGTTATGGCAAAAATCGGTCCTATCGGACGTATCCTTGGTCCAAGAGGTCTTATGCCTAATCCTAAAACAGGTACTGTTACTATGGAGATAGGTAAGGCTGTTAAAGAGGTAAAAGCAGGTAAGATTGATTTTAAGGTTGATAAAACCGGTATTATTCACTCAACAGTTGGGAAAGTCTCCTTTAACGCCCAGATGTTGGCTGAAAATGCTATTGAATTACTCAATACGATAGTAAAACTGAAACCTCAGTCATTAAAAGGGACATATATAAAAAGTATATATATCTCCTCTACTATGAGTCCGGGTATCAATATTGACAGTAAAACTTTTAGTGTTGCCGAATAAATAATTTACATTATGAGAAAAGAGGAAAAAGGACAAATTATTGAAAATCTGGCAGCCATACTGGCTCAGACCCCTAATTTCTATGTCACTGACATCTCCGGCTTGAATGCTGAAAAAACAGCAGCTCTTCGCCGTGAGTGTTTTGAGAAAGAGATTAAACTAATCGTTGTAAAAAATACCCTCTTCACAAAGGTACTTGAACAGAGTACTTCTAAAGAGGCAGTCAATATTATCCCTACGTTAAAAGGCTCTTCAGCAATTATGTTTACCACAGTTCCTAATGCTCCTGCTAAACTTATAAAAGAGTTTGGAGCTAAACTAGGTAGGCCTGTGCTGAAAAGTGCGTTAGTTCAAGATTGTGCTTATGTTGGTGAGAACCAGCTTGAATCACTTATCTTCATTAAGTCTCATGACGAGCTTATCGGCGATATTATCGGTCTATTACAGTCTCCTGCAAGAAATGTTATCTCAGCACTCCAATCATCCGGAGGGGGTAAAATTGCAGGCCTTGTAAAGACATTATCAGAAAAAGAATAAAAAAAATTAGAAACAAATTAATAAATTAAACAATCATGGCAGATATTAATAAATTTGCAGAAGAATTAGTTAATCTTACTGTTAAAGAAGTTCAAGAGTTAGCTCAAGTTCTTAAAGAAAAATACGGAATCGAACCTGCAGCAGCAGCAGCAGTTGCAATTGCAGCTCCTGCTGCTGCTGGCGCTGCTGTTGAAGCAGAACAGACACAGTTCGATGTTATGCTTGTTTCTCCGGGACAGGCAAAATTACAAATCGTTAAAGCTGTTAAAGAACTTACAGGTCTTGGTTTGAAAGAGGCTAAAGACTTAGTTGACAAGGCACCTGTTGCTATAAAGGAAAAAGTTTCCAAAGCAGACGCTGAGCAACTGAAAGCAGCCCTTGAAGAGGCAGGCGGAGAAGTTGAAATTAAATAAACTATCTCTCCCCTCGAGGGAAATACTCACAGGTTTAGAGTCTGAAAAAGGCTCTAAACCTTTTTGTCGTTTTTTTAAGTTTTTTCAACCAAGCCATATCTAAATGTCTCAAAAAAGTATTAATCAGCGAATTACATTCGCCACATCAAAATCTCTTCTTGAGTATCCGGATTTCTTGGAAGTCCAACTGAAATCTTTTAAAGATTTTTTTCAGCTCGACACCACTGCCGAAAATCGCAGAAATGAAGGGTTGTTTAAAGTGTTTCAAGAGATTTTTCCCATCTCTGATACTCGCAATAATTTCGTACTCGAATTTATCGACTACTATATAGACCCGCCACGCTACACCATCGAAGAGTGCTTGGACATCGGTCTTACATACAGTGTTCCACTAAAAGCTAAATTAAAGCTTTATTGTACAGATCCGGAACACGAAGATTTTGACACCTCTATTCAAGACGTTTATCTTGGAACCATACCATATATGACTCCAAGAGGTACATTTGTCATTAATGGATCAGAGAGAATAGTTGTATCACAGCTACATCGTTCTCCCGGGGTGTTTTTTGGACAGAGCCTCCATGCAAACGGAACCAAGCTCTATTCAGCTCGAATTATTCCGTTTAAAGGCTCATGGATCGAATTTGCTACTGACATAAATAACGTCATGTATGCCTATATCGACCGTAAAAAGAAATTGCCTGTTACCACTCTGCTTAGAGCCATCGGTTATGAAAGTGACAAGGATATCCTCGATATCTTTGGATTGGCTGATGAGATTCAAGCCACAAGGGAAGATTTATCTAAGAACCTCGGAGTTAAACTTGCCGCGAGAGTTCTTAAGACTTGGAATGAGGACTTTGTGGATGAAGATACAGGAGAAGTTGTATATATTGAAAGAAACGAGATAGTGGTCGATAGAGATACTCTCCTCGAAGAGCATCATATTGATGACATTCTCGAATCAGGTGTAAATACCATCCTCTTAAGAAAAGATGACGCTAACGTAAGTGATTATGCTATAATTCACAATACATTGCAGAAGGATGTCTGCAACTCAGAAAAAGAGGCTGTATTTTACACTTACAGACAGTTAAGAAACTCTGAACCACCAGACGAAGCTACTGCAAGAGATGTCATAGACAAACTCTTCTTCTCAGATAAAAGGTATGACCTTGGAGAAGTTGGAAGATATCGTCTTAATCAGAAATTGGAATTAAACACCTCTTCTGATGTAAGAGTTTTAACTAAGGATGACATTATAGAAATTATCAGATATCTGATTCAATTAATTAATTCTAAGGCAAGTGTTGATGATATCGACCACCTAAGTAATAGAAGAATCAGAACTGTGGGAGAGCAACTTGCTAACCAGTTTAGCGTAGGACTCACCCGTATGGCACGTACTATAAGAGAGAGAATGAACGTTAGGGATAATGAAGTGTTTGTTCCTACAGACCTTATAAATGCCAAATCCCTCTCTTCTGTAATTAATTCATTCTTTGGGACAAGTCAGCTTTCTCAGTTTATGGACCAAACAAATCCTTTAGCTGAGATGACACATAAACGTCGTCTATCTGCATTAGGCCCGGGAGGTCTTTCAAGAGATCGCGCAGGTTTCGAAGTTAGAGACGTGCATTATACTCATTACGGACGTCTCTGCCCTATTGAGACCCCTGAAGGACCTAATATCGGTCTTATCTCTTCACTCTGTGTTTACGCTAAAATCAATGATCTTGGATTCATCGAAACCCCTTATAGGAAAGTTAAAGATGGTATCGTAGATATGACTCCGAGCGGATATGAATATATGAGTGCTGAGGCTGAAGAGGACAAGATGGTTGCTCAGGCAAACGTTAATCTTGCCGAAACAGGTGACATTCTTGACGAAAGGATTAAATGTCGTTACGAAGCAGACTACCCTGTGGTAACTAAGGAGGAAGTCCACTTTATGGACGTTGCTCCTAACCAGATAGCTTCCATTGCAGCTTCACTTATCCCTTTCCTCGAACACGACGACGCAAACCGTGCCTTGATGGGATCTAACATGATGCGTCAAGCAGTTCCTTTGATTAGACCTGAAGCTCCTATCGTGGGAACAGGACTTGAAGGAGTGGTTGTTCGTGACTCAAGAACACAGATAGTAGCTGAAAGGAAAGGAGAAGTAGTTTTTGTTGATGGGAGAGAGATTCATATTAAATATGAGCAGACCGATGCTGAGAAATTTGTAAGCTTTAATTCAGATATTACTGTATATAAACTTCCTCTTTATAGAAAAACTAACCAGTCAACCTCTATTCACCTTAAACCTATTGTAAGAAAAGGGGATAAGGTAGAGGCAGGGCAGATCTTAACCGAAGGTTACGCTACCCAGAATGGAGAACTTGCACTTGGAAGGAACCTGAAAGTGGCATTTATGCCTTGGAAAGGGTATAACTTTGAGGATGCTATTGTCTTATCTGAAAAAATAATAAGAGATGATATCTTCACATCCATCCATGTTGACGAGTATGCCATGGAAGTACGTGATACTAAACGCGGAATGGAGGAGTTAACTGCAGATATCCCTAATGTTAGCGAAGAGGCTACAAAAGATTTGGACGAAAACGGTATTATCCGTATTGGTGCCAATATCGAGCCCGGAGATATTTTGATTGGTAAAATTACCCCTAAGGGAGAGAGCGATCCTTCCCCTGAAGAGAAACTTCTTAGAGCGATCTTTGGAGACAAAGCAGGAGATGTTAAAGATGCTTCATTAAAAGCAACTCCTTCTCTCTCAGGAACTATTATCGGAAAGAGATTGTTTGCAAGAGTAGGAAAAGAGGGAAGTAAGCGTGGAAAATCCTCTGCTAAGAATCAAATCCAGCATGTAGAAGATGACTTTAATAAAAAGACATCTGACTTAAAAGGGAGATTTATCGATAAACTTACTATTCTGACTTTTGATAAGAAGAGTAGCGGAGTTAGCGATCTCTATGGAGCTGAAATAGTTCCTAAAGGTGACGCTTTCACTCCTGATGTTCTTTCAAGGATAGATTACGAAAATATCAATCCTACTAAATGGACATCCGATAAGAATGCTAACAGTCAGATTAAAAAGCTCATAAACAATTATATGATAGCATATAAAGAGTATGATGCCGAATTAAAAAGACTAAAATATAACCTTACTATCGGAGATGAACTTCCAAGCGGTATTATGCAGCTTGCAAAAGTTTATGTTGCGAAAAAGAGAAAGGTTAAAGTTGGAGATAAAATGGCAGGTCGCCATGGTAATAAAGGGATAGTAGCTAAAGTCGTTAGAGATGAAGATATGCCATTCCTTGAAGATGGAACCATTGTGGATATAGTATTAAATCCTCTTGGTGTTCCTTCCCGTATGAACCTTGGACAGATTTACGAGACCGTTCTTGGATGGGCAGGTAAAGAGCTTGGTATCAAGTTCTCTACCCCTATTTTTGACGGAGCAACTCTTACCGAGATCACACAATATACCGAAAAAGCAGGGATTCCACAATACGGAAGAACTTTCTTGAGAGATGGTGGAACAGGAGAGCAATTTGACCAGCCAGCTACTGTGGGGGTAATCTATATGATTAAACTTGGACACATGGTGGACGACAAGATGCACGCCCGTTCAATAGGTCCTTACTCTCTTATCACCCAACAACCTCTTGGAGGTAAAGCACAATTCGGAGGACAAAGATTCGGAGAAATGGAGGTTTGGGCTCTTGAAGCATTCGGAGCATCAAATATTCTTCAGGAGATCCTTACCATAAAATCTGATGACGTTGTGGGACGCTCACGCGCTTACGAAGCCATTGTTAAAGGAGACCCTATGCCGACACCCGGTATTCCTGAATCCCTTAATGTACTTCTCCACGAACTTCGTGGACTTGGACTAAGCATACACTTAGATTAATTGGAGTTTTTGATAATTTGAAAAATCAATAATATGTCTTTTAAAAAAGAGATCAAGGTTAAAAGTAATTTCAATAGGATAACCATTGGGTTAGCCTCTCCCGAAGAGATCCTCGAAAGATCCTCCGGGGAAGTTCTTAAGCCTGAAACGGTTAACTACCGCACATATAAACCTGAAAGAGACGGGCTCTTCTGCGAGAGGATTTTTGGACCCTCCAAAGACTATGAGTGCCACTGCGGAAAATACAAAAGAATTCGCTATCGCGGAATCATCTGCGACAGATGCGGTGTGGAAGTAACAGAGAAGAAGGTCCGCAGGGAGAGAATGGGGCATATAACCCTTACTGTACCCGTAGCCCATATTTGGTATTTCCGCTCAACCCCAAATAAAATAGGATACCTTCTCGGAATCCCATCAAAAAAACTTGAGTCTATTATTTATTACGAAAGATATGTCGTAATACAGCCCGGACTCGCAGCAGAACAAGGGATAGAAGCATTGGCTCTACTTACTGAAGATGAGTATCTTACCGTACTCGATAATCTTCCAAGGGAGAACCAAATGTTAGAGGATACAGACCCTAATAAGTTTGTAGCAGGAATGGGTGCTGAGGCTATATATGCAATGCTTAAAAATATTAATTTAGATGAGCTTTCATATGACCTTCGCCACAAAACCGAAAATGAGACCTCACAGCAACGTAAGGCTGATGCTCTTAAAAGATTAAGTGTCATCGAAGCCTTCCGTGAAGCCGGAGAGTTCAACAAACCCGAATGGATGATAATGAAGGTCGTTCCTGTAACACCTCCCGACTTAAGACCATTAGTTCCTTTAGATGGTGGAAGGTTTGCAACATCGGATTTAAATGACCTCTATCGTAGGGTTATTATAAGAAACAATCGTCTGAAAAGACTCATAGAGATTAAAGCACCCGAGGTAATTCTCCGTAATGAGAAACGTATGCTTCAGGAGGCTGTTGACTCACTTTTTGACAACTCACGCAAATCAAATGCAGTCAAAACAGAAGCTAACAGAACACTTAAATCTCTATCTGACAGTCTTAAAGGGAAACAAGGTCGTTTCCGTCAAAACCTTCTTGGAAAGAGGGTTGACTACTCTGCCCGTTCAGTAATTGTGGTAGGTCCTGAGCTTAAAATGCATGAATGTGGACTTCCAAAATTAATGGCTGCAGAGCTTTATAAACCCTTTATTATCAGGAAACTTATTGAAAGAGGGATTGTAAAGACAGTAAAATCTGCCAAGAAGATTGTTGACCGTAAAGACCCTGTAATATGGGATATTCTTGAGAATGTAATGAAAGGACATCCGGTTCTACTCAACCGTGCCCCTACCCTACACCGCCTCGGGATTCAAGCCTTCCAGCCTAAGTTGATAGAGGGAAAAGCTATACAGCTACATCCTCTCTCTTGTACTGCATTTAACGCTGACTTTGACGGTGACCAGATGGCAGTGCATCTCCCACTTGGGAATGCTGCTATACTCGAAGCACAATTATTAATGTTAGGCTCACATAACATCCTTAACCCTGCAAACGGAGCACCTATTACCGTTCCTTCACAAGACATGGTACTTGGTCTCTACTATATAACTAAACCTCGTAAGGGGGTTAAAGGGGAAGGGATGAAATTCTATGGAGCTGAAGAGGCGATAATAGCTTATAATGAAGGGAAAGTGGATCTCCACGCATTAGTATCTGTAAGGGTTCCTAAAGATGCAGATGACCTCTCAAAAGGGTATATAACTAAAGATAAGACCACTACAGGGAGGATAATCTTTAATCAGGTAGTACCAAAAGAGGTTGGTTATATAGATGAGATTCTTACCAAAAAATCCCTTAGGGATATTATCGGAACAGTGGTAAAAGTTTCGGGAGTAGCCCGTACCGCACAGTTCCTCGATGATATTAAAGACATTGGATATAAGATGGCTTTCAAGGGGGGACTCTCTTTCAATCTTGCAGACGTTATTGTTCCTAAGGAGAAAACAGACCTTATCGAAGCAGGTTATAAAGAGGTTGAAACCATTCAGCAGAGTTATAACTTCGGTTTGATAACCAATAATGAAAGATACAATCAAATTATCGATATTTGGACTACCACCAATTCGAGACTTACGAATATGGTTACCAAGAATATCGAGCAAGACCAGCAAGGTTTCAATCCTATATATATGATGCTTGACTCAGGAGCCCGTGGTTCCAAAGAGCAGATTCGTCAGCTCTGCGGTATGCGTGGTCTTATGGCAAAGCCTCAAAAATCAGGTGCTGTTGGATCTGAGATTATCGAGAACCCTATCCTTTCCAACTTTAAAGAAGGGCTTTCAGTTCTTGAGTACTTTATTTCTACTCACGGTGCCCGTAAAGGTCTTGCAGATACAGCTTTAAAGACTGCTGATGCCGGATACTTAACTCGTCGTTTAGTCGATGTATCTCACGATGTCATCATAAATGAAGAGGATTGCGGAACATTAAGAGGATTGGTGGCAACTGCTATCAAAAACAAAGATGAAATAGTAGAGACTCTTTACGAGAGAATTTTAGGTAGAACATCTGTGCATGATATCTACAACCCTCTTACAGGGGCCTCTATAATTAAAGCAGGAGATGAGATAACAGAGGATATCGCCTCTCTAATCAGCTCTTTACCTATTGAACAAGTAGAAATTCGCTCGGTTTTAACTTGCGAGTCCAAAAAGGGTGTTTGCGCAAAATGCTACGGAAGAAATCTTGCCACAGGAAGAATGGTGGAGAAGGGAGAAGTCGTGGGAGTTATTGCAGCACAATCCATCGGAGAGCCTGGTACACAGTTGACACTTAGAACTTTCCACGTTGGGGGTACTGCTTCAAGTATTGCTTCAGAGAGTGAGATTATAGCACGTTACGATGGTCGTCTTGAGTTCGACGAACTTAGGACTGTAACCAAAACTGATGATGAAGGAGAACACGAAATAGTTATCGGACGTACAGCCGAGATGAACATCGTGGATGTAAACACCGGAATAGTTCTCTCACACAATAATATCCCTTATGGGGCGAAGCTCTATCAGAAAAATGGGGTTATTGTTGCTAAGGGGGATAAAATATGTGAATGGGATGCTTATAATGCAGTTACCATTACAGAGACAACCGGAGAAGTAGCATTCGATAGCTTTATTGAGGGAGTTACATATAGAGAAGAGGCCACTGATGAGTTCTCTCTCCATCGTGAAAAAGTTATAATTGAGTCGAGGGATAAGTCTAAGAACCCTACTCTAAAAATTATGAGTGGAAATACGGCGCTTAGAACCTATAACCTACCCGTAGGTGCACACATTATGGTGGACATAGGTCAAACCGTTAAAGCAGGCGAGGTGATAGTAAAGATTCCAAGAGCTATTGGTAAATCCGGTGATATCACAGGAGGTCTTCCTCGAGTTACCGAACTTTTCGAAGCAAGAAATCCTTCAAACCCTGCCGTAGTATCAGAAATTAATGGTGAGGTTCAAATGGGTAAAATCAAAAGAGGTAACAGAGAGATTATCGTCCAATCCAAAACCGGAGAAGAAAAGAGATATCTCGTTCCTCTATCAAAACAGATTTTAGTTCAGGAGAACGACTATATCAGAGCCGGTATGTCCCTCTCTGATGGAGCTATCTCCCCTACTGATATCCTACTTATTCAAGGTCCTATAAAAGTTCAAGAGTATATTGTAAACGAAATTCAAGAAGTTTACCGTATGCAAGGGGTGAAAATCAATGATAAACACTTTGAAATCATTGTTCGTCAAATGATGAGAAAAGTGGAAATCGTAGATCCGGGTGACACTCGTTTCCTCCCTGAACAGTTAGTCGATAAATGGGAATTTACACAAGAGAACGACAATGTATTCGATAAGAAAGTTGTCCTCGATGCAGGAGATTCTCAGGAGCTTAGACCGGGACAGATAGTAACTCTAAGGAAACTCAGAGATGAAAACTCTATCCTTAAGAGACAGGACAAGAAGCTTGTTGAGGCAAGGGATGCCATTCCTGCTACCTCAAATCAGGTTCTGCAAGGGATAACCCGTGCAGCGCTTAGAACTAACAGCTTTATGTCAGCCGCCTCATTCCAGGAGACCACCAAAGTATTAAGCGATGCAGCAATACATGCAAAAGTTGACACATTGGAAGGTCTGAAAGAGAATGTAATCTGTGGTCACCTTATCCCTGCAGGTACAGGACTAAGGGAGTACGACCGTCTAATAGTAGCCTCTAAAGAGGATTACGAAAGAATGGTTTCTCGAAAGAGAGATGAGTAATTTCTTAAATTAATTAACACCCCTCAAAATAACTTTTGGGGGGTGTTTGTTTTAACATAATTTATAAAATCATGAAAACCAGAAAACTAACTATAGTGCTCATTGCAGTCACTTCTCTAATAATCTTCTTTTTCCTTCCTGTCAGGAAATTAACACTCTCTTCTCCATTAGATGAAGGGGTCTATTTAGCTAAAACAAAAAGTGGAAAAGAGGTGTTCCTTCCTTATGTTATTAAGTTAACAACTCTAACTATAGATAAGAATCCCCCTTCACTCTATATTATTGATAATACTAAAAAGAGGGCACTTCCGATAAATAATGCGGAGAAAGTAGAGGTTACCGGAGATGGGGTAACAGGGAGAATATTGGACTGGGATATTAAGGTAGAGCAATTTTTACCAAATGCTGTATTAATAAGAACCAAAGAGACTTTTTATTATTCTCCTTTTGATTTTTTAGGGGGGGCTGTTGCCTGTGAAGTTACCGCAGTCAATAAGAGTAAAAATATTACTGTAAGGGGATGGGTTGGAAGTGAAAGCGTTATCTGTACTCCCACTCTTTTAGGATTGGAGGAGAATCTCTCTCTTATGCTCCCTGAAAGAGAGGTGATAGGGACCTATTCGGAATTTACTCTTATATATAAAAATGGGAGAAAAAAAGAGTATTCACTTAGAGAGAGAGGGAGGGTAATTATTAAGGGGGCTCTCATACAACAGCAGACACCTAAGATGCGAGACGCAAGCTGGAACGGCTTCAATAAATATGAAATCAAACAGACTCTATTTAGTTTAATTTTATATTCATTATAAAAAAGTGGGTGGTCAATTTACACTGACCACCCACAAATATTATTAGAACCTAAACTAATTATTTCTTAAAATTAGTTACAAGTTCATATTGATCATCCCATTCATTGGAGTCTAAATCGTAAGTACCCCAAGCATTAGCCTTAAAAGTAACATTATCGATAAAGGTTAAAACCCAGTTTGAAATTCTAGTTGCTCCTGCCCATTTGTCTGAATTAACAGCTACTACTCCGAAAGTTCCAAGAGTCATTTGTGCTCCAGCAGTCACAGTAACAGTCTTATTAGTAGCATCAATAGTCCCTATAACAAAGTTATTCTTAGGATATTTATATCCTTTACCGAAATAATAAGGATCTGTATGAGCTACTATAACTTTATTTACAAGGTCTGCACTATAGGGTAATAGAGAAATAGTATAGCCATTGTATGCAGTTCCATAAGCAGCAGACTTCATGTTTCCTTTAAAGTTACCAAGTACTTTATCATAGAATGGAAGATCGGGAGTAGTTACACTCTTCTGTCCTTCACTTTCTGCGGCTCCTTCATTAACAATACCATAAGCTTTTATATAGTACTGAGTTAGAGGCTCTAAAGTAATATTAGCAGTGAAAGTAGTCCCTGTCAATTTCCCTGTAGCAGTTTTCTTATCTGAAAAATCGGCTTTTTTGGCATAAGCAAAACCTACTTCACGAATCTCACCTGTGGTGGTAATAGTACCTGTACAAGTAACTATCTGACCTTTAACAGGCTCTAAGGTAGCTCCTGTAATGGATAATGTAGGCATATTCGCAACTGATCCGGAAAATCCCTTTTCGACCTCACCCTTAACAAGTGGCTTTTCGGCACATGATGAGAAGAGAAAGAGCGAAATGAGTCCTAAATAGAGAATTTTAGATATATTTTTCATAACCATCTTTTTTTTAAAATTATTCATTTTGATCCGTATCTTTTAACTCCTTATTCTCCTGCATTTCCTGACGAGGAATCTGGTAAATCCAAGTCTTAGCCATGGGAGCCACTGCGATTTTAAAACCAGCTAGGTGATTTGATCCGGCATAATTTCTATCAATTCCTTTTCCAAGGCGTTTAAGATCAAACATACAGAACCCTTCTCCCCATAACTCTATCCTTCTCTGGAGAAGAACATCATCTAAAGTTACTGATGCAAGTGCCCAGCCCGGCTGGCGAACTTTCATTAAAGGAGTCATGGCAGTAGCTGCTTCAGCATTTTTACCCTGTCTTACAAGAGCTTCAGCTTCGATAAGATACATCTCAGGGGCTCTCATATACATATAGTCCATAACCCAACCATCTATCCAGCCAAATTTCAAGTTAGCATAAGGGAGTTTTGCTCCGGTTCTAGCCTGTGCAGGATTTCCTGCAGGTCCGTTAAACCATGCTTTACGGATATCTGTATCGGGAATAGCATCATAAAGAGCTTTATCAATTAGACGTGCTGAATATCCAAGACCTGCATATCCATTTGTTCTATTAGAGATATGAGAGAAGAAAGAGGCATAAGTAGTCTGAGACTCAGTATTATGATCATAACCCCACATCCACTCCTTATCCTCAATGTTATTGAAATCAGCATTTTGATTAGTAACTAATGTAGAACCTGCATAAGCTTTCTTAGCTGCAGCGGCAGCTTTTGCCCACTGCTGAGTAAGGAGGTAATAACGTGCTAAAAGACCATTGGCAACATACTTGTCAATATAGTTCTTTGAAGGACGGGTATAACCTGCTTCAAATAACTCCACAGCTTTAGTCAAGTCAGACTCTATCTGATCTAATACCATCTTAACAGTATTCCTTCCCTTTCTTGTCTTCATCTCATCTTCTGTAAGACCATCAACAGGGTTATAAATCATAGGAATACCAGGTTTGTTGAGAATAAGTTTCCCTGATGCGTCAGTTGTATGCTGATAAAGCTGGATAAGATAATAATATGCAAAACCTCTTAGTGCATAGCCATGAGCTAAAACACCTTTACTCTCTGGAAGTTCAGGAACTTGAGGGAAAAAGCTTATAATCTCGTTTGCTTTAGCAATAGTGGTATAATATGTAAGCCAGTTAACCCCTGTCCTACGATAGTTAAACTCATGATTATCATGTTTATAATCCCCGTTAAACCAGTGAGCTGCAGAAAGAGCAATATCCTGTCCCATTAAATCTGTTGAGTGCATTACTGACATGTGAGCGAAGTCATCATGACCACCTGTGCCATAAACACTAAACTTAACTAAAAAGGAGAAAGAACCAAGCAGATAAGCATCAAGTGCTTTAGGATCTGAGGCGGCAATTCTCGCCGCTGTGTTACTATCGAGATATGACGTTATCTTAGTATCAAAATAATCTTTTGTACAAGATGATAGAATAGATATCCCTATTAGTATCGATAAAATATATTTTACTATTTTCATTTTCTATGTATAATTATAGTGTTAATAGTTAGAATACGATATTAAGACCTACTGAGTAAGTACTTAAAGCAGAATAAACATATCCTGTACCACCATCAAATGACTGACGAGGGTCAAGACCTTTTCTAGCTGATTTGAGCCATAGATTGTCTCCCGATAGATATATTCTTACTCTTTGGATATCCACTTTATTAGTAAGTTTACTTGGTATAGTATATCCTAAGGTAACATTTCTTAAAGAGAAATACGAAGCAGTAACTAACCATTTGTCACAACTTGCATTAGCATCCCTATCTTGATAGAGAAGTCTTGGAACATCAGTCTTTTTATTATTTACTGTCCAGCGGTTGAACATATCGGTATGCATATTATTACCGGCATCTCCTGGGTTCATCAATGAAGAGTAGAATGAATCCCAAACATACCCACCATACTGATATGCACCTGAAATAGATAAATCAACTCCAAAAGCATCAAGGGTGGTGGTAATACCTCCATAAAGTTTAGGAATAGAGGATTTACCTACCTCCTTAAGAGTGGCATCTGAGGTCTTATTAACAAGTTCTATCTCTCCGGTCTCTTTACCTTCAGCATCTTTAACATATTTCTTGTACTGAGGTTTTCCATTCTCTTCGTTAACCCCTGCCCACTGGTATGTATAATAATCATAAAGTGAACCGCCTAATTTTCTCCAATAAGAACCTGCCTGATACCCCTTAGGGTCTTTATCGGAAGGAAGTTTGGTAAGTTCGTTCTTATATGTGGTACCATTGAATGAGATATTCCATCTGATATCTCTTGTCTTAACAGCGTCAACTGAAATTTCAAACTCAACTCCGGTATTCTTCATATCGATATCGTTTACTATCTTAGAAGAAGGACTCCCTTCGGATGGTGGAAGAGGACGATAATAGATCATATCTGTGGTCTTCTTAATAAAGAAGTCAGCAGCTATATTAACTCTGTTCCAGAAACCGGCTTCGATTCCGACGTTCATATTGGTACTCTTTTCCCAAGTAACAGCAGGGTTTCCGCGGAAAGATTTACTTACACCGGCTTTACCGTTAACTCTTGAGATGGTATATAGGTCAAGATAAACTTTGGACATACCGATGTTATCGTTACCTTGGGTACCATAACTGGCTTTAAGTTTTAAGTTATTAATGATATTTGAGCCTTTTAAGAAATCCTCTCCTGTAACTCTCCATGAAGCTCCCACTGACCAGAAACTACCCCAACGTACATCCGGAGCAAAGCGTGACGAAGCATCCATACGATAAGAACCGGATAGATAATATCTGTCTTTATAAGAATACTCCGCTCTTCCGAAATAACCCTCCAACGCATACTCTGAGGTGTTTGAAGTAAGATCCTGATAAAGAGTAGCATTTGCAAATTCGGGGTTATAAATATCTACGAAATTGGTCATGTGTCCCATTAAGTAGTTGGAGTTATCACGTTTGTTCTCATGTCCTAAAAGGAGACTAATCGAATGGTCGCCAAATGTAGGAGAGTAACTAAGGAGCTGGTTAGCGTTAAGAGCTGCATATCTACTTGAAGTCTTATACCCTCTACCACCTACACCTTTTGCATCACCTCCAACAGGGGTGGTAAACTCGGTATTGGTATCCAAGAAGACGTCATAAGCCATGTTGACTGTGAATTTAAGATCTTTCATTATATTAAAATCAACATAAGCTCTTGAGGAGATATTATCCCTTACATACTTTCTCTCTCCATTTATTAAAGATGAGAGTGGATTCTGCTCCTGTGCATAAGGACGATTATATTCAGTACCATAGTCATAACGAGTTTTACCATTTACATCTTTAAGAGGAAGTCCATCTGCATCATATAAATAGATAGGATAGATAGGACCAATGCTCTGGGAGAACATAAAGATATTAGAATAGTTAGAACTTGCAGAACCAAATGTCTGTTGCTCTGTATTAGAGTATGCGAGGTTTACCCCTGCTTTAATGAATTTGTTAACAGTCTGATCGATTTTAACACGGGCAGCTATTCTATTAAAACCTGAGTTAGAAACATAACCATCATCTCCAAGATATGAGACAGAGGCATAAGCCTTAGTCTTCTCAGTACCTCCGAGTATATTAAGGTTATACTCCTGACGAATACCATTATGGAAAGGGTCTGTGCTCCAGTTGTCTGTCCATTTTAAGGTTTTAGCATTAGGATTAATCTTCCCTGTATAAGGGTCGATAAGAGCATTGTCCGCAACACCTTTATAGATGTTATATTTAAGATAATTGCTTATAAGTTTATCAGCAGTAAAAAGATTAGCCTGCATAAGGGACATTCCACCACCTTCTGTGAGTGAATTTCTGATAGATTCATACATCATCTCATAATATTCGGCAGGGTTGGTAATAATATTATAGGCAGGGACTCCCCTTGTGTTAACACCGGCGCGAGCCTCAAAAGAGACCTGAATAACATCAGTTTTAGCCTGTCTTGTCTGAATTAGGATAACTCCGTTAGAACCTCTGGCTCCGTACATAGAGTTAGCGGCAGCATCCTTTAATACTGTAAGGTTCTCAATATCCTGAGTAGGGATTGAGTTCAATGAACCTTCATAAGGAACACCGTCAACCACTATAAGAGGAGACTGAGAAGCAGAGATAGAACCGAGTCCACGAATAATAATACTCGCACCTGAACCGGGAGTACCACTGCTACTTGCAGTTTGAAGACCAGGGACAGCTCCCTCTAATGCTTTAGAGATGTTAGAAACTTGTGTCTTTTTAATTTTGTCTCCGGAAACAGAAACTGCTGACCCTGTAAAAGAAGATTTCTTAGCTGTTCCATACGCAACTAAGATAACATCCTCCAAAGCAATAGCATCAACAGGCAGAGCTGCATTGATGACAGTGCGATTCATCACTTGGGTTTCAACATTTGTGTAACCTACTGAGCTGAAAATTAGAACACCATTAGCTGAGACAGAAATGGAATACTTACCATTGTCGTCTGTTGCAGTACCAACCATGGTTCCCTTTACTTGAACGGAAGCGAAGGGAATTGGGTCTCCTGTAGATGCATCAGTAACAGTTCCTGTAACTTGTAGATTCTGTGCAAATAAGTTTGCAGTCATTACAAGCAATAGACCCGTTAAAAAAAGTCTGATTCTTTTCATGTAAATAATTTTTTGGTTAATAAATTAAGTAATTAGTTAGTGATATATAAATAGAATAGTAATATCCCAAAAGTATATACAAATAGTATAAAATATAGTGTAAAATAAAGAACTTTAATTAGTTTACGAACATTTCACATCATAACTAAATGCAAATATAAGTAAAAAAATGAAATAAAAAAGCCGACTAATGTAATTAATCGGCTTTTAATAGATAATTTTTGATAAAATAAATTACTGATTGATGTTTTTTGGTATTTGTTTGTTAGCATCAATTTCATTCTTAGGAATCTTGAATTTCCACCTTGCATCCCCTGCAGGAACAGACATTGTTAAGGAGACGGCAGCATCATGATTTGCACCATTTCTATCAAGAGATAGGTTTAATCTCTTTAGGTCAAGCCAACGATGACCTTCCCCCCAAAGTTCAATTCTTCTTTGAGTATGTATCTCTTTAAGAAGGGTTGCTCCGGTGGAAGAAGATTTAACATAACTATTATCTCTTGCTTTGAGCAAAGTAAATAGATTATTCTGTGCATCTGCGGCCTTATTCTGCATAGCCTGTGCTTCAGCAGCTATAAGAAGCATTTCTGCTCTCCTCATATAAACAGCATCTGCAACAGAGCTCGCCGGATCCAAAACTTGGAACTTCCTATTCATATAAGGTTTCTTGGTGTATGTAGTTCTAGGCATTGTCCATGCTTTGCCTGTGGGGTCCCAAAGAGTTTTACGAATATCAGTTCCTGAAATTTCAGCATATAATTTACTATTAATACATTTAGGGCATGTACGAATATTGGTTGAGTTAAAGTTCCAAGACATATATGCCATGTAGCCATAGAAATAGAGAGTCTGGTCAGAGATCATTTCGAATCCCCACATCCACTCAGGATTTGTCGCATTATTAAAACCGGCTGTATAATCAGCCTGACTCATCAGCGTGGAGGTTGATTTAGTCAAAGAGGCAACAGCATATTGTTCAGCCTTTACCCAATCCTGCATTACAAGAGCAACACGCGCCCTAAGTCCCTGAACGATAGGAACTGTGAAATCAGCCTTGCTTGGGGACTTAAATGTGTTTTTAGGATCTTGCAAGAGGGTAATAGAGGTTTCCAAATCTGTGATAACTTGTGCATATATTTTATCCACAGTTTCAAGAGGTTTTTCAACCTCCTTAGAATCTATAACCAAAGGAACAGCTAAACTTGTGTTATCTCCTCCTGCTACATACCTCTTTCCATAAAGTTGAACAAGCCAAAAATATGATAATCCACGATATGCAAGAGCCTGACCTTTAATCATTATTTTATCCCCCTCTGGTCCTACTGTATTATCCACATTATCGAGAATCATATTGGCGTTAGCTATTAACTTATAGAAGAATCTATAAGGATAAAGAGTAGGCCAGTTGTTTTCATCGGTGTGACCAAGCCATTGTAGCTCGTTTACCCACCATCCATTCCCTCTAGTAGGGAAAACAACGTCCTCTCCAAGCACATCCATTAAAATTTGCATCCCTGTATAACCGCTCTGGTTTTGTCTGCTGTTATACTGAGCCACCATTGCTTTATGCATCCCATTTATGGCATATTTTGCATTATCGGTAGTCGTAAATATCATCCCCGCATCGTAAGAAGAAGTTGGAGCAGTATTTAAGAAGTCTTTACTACAAGAAGTAACACCCACCAATATTGCCATTAGGGCTAATAATATATATATTCTTTTCATATTCTTCTTTTAATTAAAATTTAACATTTAAGCCAAAAGTAATAGCGCGGGCATATCCGTAAACGTTGGACTGAGTCCCTGCGAAATTATACTGAGGGTTCATCCCCTTTCTTGCCGTGAAAGAGTAGAGATTCTCACCATTCACGAAAATTGATAGTCCACTAAGTGTTAACTTCTCACAAACTTTCTTGGGAAAACTATATGAGAGGGTAGCATTTCTTACCCCTAAATATGAAGCATCAGTTAACCATCTTGATGAAGCTGCATATTGGTAAGCATTTCTTGAGTTATCAAGCCTTGGTACATCAGTAACATCACCACTGACTTTCCATCTCTTATGTGCATCAGCATGTAATGAACCACCATAAGTTGGAGTCATTAGTCTTATATATGCACTATCATAAATTTTACCGCCAAGTTGGTAAGTTAGAAGAACTGATAATTCAAGACCTTTGTAAGAGAAGGTATTACTCCAGCTCCCATATACCATAGGAATGGAAGTTCCAACATAATATTCATCTGCCAAAGCATAGTCATTGGTCTTATCTCCCCTTTGTGTGGTTACATTGCCCTCTGCATCCTTAATATCCTTATAATACATAGCATCACCCGTTTCAGGATTTACTTCGGCAAAATCATATAACCAGAAATCATAAATAGAATGACCTACTGATAGCTTTTTGGTCCCGGAAATAATTTCAGGCTGTCCTTCAGGAAGTCTGGTAATTTTATTTTCCACATGAGATGCGTTTAGAAGAGTATTCCATACAAAGTCTCTACTCCTTATAATATCCGCACCCAATTGGAACTCGATACCCTGGTTATACATACATCCCACATTCTGCCATTGTGCAAGCACACCGGAGGACTCAGGAAGTGGAACAGAGAAGAGAAGGTTGTCTGAAATTCTATGGAAGAACTCAATAGAGCCGGTAATTCTATTTTTAAAGAAACCATAATCTATTGCCACGTCGAAAGACTTATTTACCTCCCACTGTAGTTTATCATTCCCGGCTGAAGTACTTTGAATGAATCCAGGGGCATTTCCATATCTGTTAATATCATAAACAGACTGCCAAGGATACCACGAATCTGTTCCGTCATTACCTACAAGCCCATAAGAGAGACGTAGTTTTAACAAGTCGATAGCCGGTGAAGATTTTAGGAAATTCTCTTGATCCAATCTCCAAGAACCTCCGAGAGACCAGAAATTACCCCAACGAGATTGGGGGGCAAATTTAGATGTACCATCCCTTCTGAAAGAGGCAGAAACATAATATTTGTTATAATAATTATAGTCAGCTCTTGCAAAATAACCCTCTGTTCTATAGTTGCCCGAATACCCGGTGAATGAGTTGATAGTGGTAAAGTTAACAAGCTTGGTATTTCCTTCAGCGATAATTCCTTGTTTCATACCATAAACATACTCATAACTTCTATCATAAGTCTCATGACCTGCAAGAAGATTAAAATTATGATTACCTATACTATTCTGATAAGAGAGGAGCTGGTTAAAGTTGATAGTCTCATAAAAATAGACAGTGGCATTTGAACGACCGGCAGGAGCACCATCTCCCACTTTGGTATTATCATATCTGGAGTCAAGCTGATTTCTTAGGTCATACCCTAAGTTTACGCTAAATTTCAATCCTTTTATAAATGTAATTTCGGCATTAGTTCTACTATTGATAACATTCCTTCTATTCATATTATCATTCCATAGTGTCTCAGCTATTACGTGTCTTCCGGGAGAACCTGAAGCACCCCTCTTATCCCACTCATATAGTTTTTGACCCTGCTCATCCAACAGATAACTACCATCTGCATTATGCTGATAAATAGGGTAAATAGGACCAATATCTCTTGAGAAGAAGAAAGGATTTACATAACCTGTAGAAGAATCATCATTGGTTATGCTAGACTTTGAAGAGGTTCCTGAGAGGTTTACACCTGCCTTTAACCATTTTGTAGGCTGAACGTTCATATTAATACGAGCAGTAGCCCTATTCATATCAGACTTGATACTATATCCTTGTTCTTTCATGTAGCCAATTGAAAAATAATAATCAGCTTTATTGGTGGCACCACTTGCAGAGACTGAATAGTCTTGTTTATGACCTACTCTTGCTATAGCTTTAGCCCAGTCTAAATCCTCAGTATAAAGGAGTTTAGCAGCAGGATTTAGTTTTCCGTCTGTACCAACAATCGCATTATCCGCTACATTAAAGGGGTTATTAACAAGTAACCCTTTTATATCATTTGTAGCTTTCAAATTTGCTGCATCGAGGGTGATAGCCGGAGTAGTAGTAGTGAGTACAGAGTTACGATAAGCTTCCCAAAGAAGAGGGTAATAATCATAAGCATTTACTCTATCGTACTCAGGAATACCCCTGACAGAGACTCCGTAGTTAACTTTAGCAACAAACTGGATCTTCTCTGAACGCCCTTTTTTAGTGGTTATAATCACGACTCCGTTAGCTGCACGGCTCCCATAAAGAGCAGAAGAGGAGGCATCTTTAAGAACGGAAATAGACTCAATGTCATCGGAATTAAGGTTTGACATCCCATCTGAATAGGGAACACCATCCACTATATATAATGGATCGCTTGACGCATTAATTGAACCGATACCGCGAATACGAATCGAGCCTGAAGAACCTGGCTGACCTGAAGCGGAAGTAAACTGAATACCTGTGGAGACACCCTCCAAAGCGTTAGCAACGTTAGTCAAAGGACGTTTTTCGAGTTTTTTACCATCAAATGAGGCTACAGAACCGGTAAAATCTTTTTTAGTGACAGAGCCGTATGCAACTACTATAACATCTTCGAGTGCAAGGGCTTCGGGTTCCAATGAGGCGCTTATAGAAGTACGTCCATTGATGGGTATTTCTAAGTTTTTATACCCTATAGAGCTAAAAACTAAGACTCCGTTAGTTGGAGCGGAGATAGAATACTCCCCAAGATCATGAGTGGCAGTGCCGGTCATAGTACCTTTAATTTGGATAGAGGCAAATGGAATTGGCTCTCCACTGCTTGCGTCCGTTACTTTTCCTTTAATAGTTACATTCTGAGCGAAAGAATTTAAAGAAAACAATAACAGTAACGCCGTGAAAATAAATTTGATTCTTTTCATGAAATTAATTTGTTGGTTAGTAATATGTTTAATGTTAAAGTATAATGCTATTTTAGCGTAATCCTTGTGCAAATATAGTCAAAATATTGATAATCCAAACCAAAACGCTATAGAAGCTATATCCAAAATAAAACAGGGTGATAAAAAAAATTTGACATTAAAGAATTAAAAACTATATTTGCGTAGCCAAAGCACCTAAACATGATGCTAAGACTAATTAACGGAATTAATTATTTAGCTATTATGAAACCTAATACAACTTATTCTTATAATCGATCTCTGGTCTATTATTGACTTCGGCTTATTTCTTTCTTGTAAGGCATTTCTCTGCTTCCTTATAGGAAATAGTCCATTGTACTATTTTACATTAGAATTACTTAGAACTAACTATCCAAACCAATTTTACTTATTTTATTAACCTAATTTATTAACCAAAAATTATCATTAGATGAAAAAAATTAAATTTTTTCTTTCTTCCTTGATGCTAATGTTTTGTACCCTATCTTGGGGACAGAACATCCAAGTAACAGGGACGGTAACGGATTCCCAAGATGGACAACCGTTACCAGGTGCTTACATCGTGATAAAAGGGACATCTAACGGTCAAGTTGCTGATTTCTGCTCTTGGTGCTCTTAACGGAGACCCTAAGTGGACAGAAAAAATTATGGAGCTTATGGAAGCTGTTGACACTTACATTCCTATTCCAAAACGTGACAACGAAAAACCTTTCCTTATGCCTGTTGAAGATATCTTCTCTATTACAGGTCGTGGTACAGTTGCTACAGGTCGTATTGAGACAGGAGTTGTTAAAACCGGTGATGAGGTTCAGATCGTTGGACTTGGTGAAGAGCCTAAAAAATCAGTTGTTACAGGAGTTGAGATGTTCCGTAAGATTCTTGACAGAGGTGAAGCTGGTGATAACGTAGGTCTTCTTCTTCGCGGTATTGACAAGAAAGAGATTAAGAGAGGTCAGGTTATAGCTCACCCTAACACCATTACCCCTCACCACGCATTCCAAGCTTCTATCTACGTATTGAAGAAAGATGAAGGTGGTCGTCATACTCCTTTCCATAACAAATATCGTCCTCAGTTCTTTATCCGTACCCTCGATATTACAGGGGAGATCGAACTTCCTGCAGGAGTTGAAATGGTTATGCCTGGTGATAACGTTTCTATTACAGTAAACCTTATCTATCCCGTAGCTATCAACGAAGGACTTCGTTTCGCTATCCGTGAAGGTGGTAGAACAGTTGGGTCAGGACAGGTAACTAAGTTACTTGAGTAATACTATACTTTAGCTAACTAAGCCCATAAGTTCCCCTAAAGGTAGCTTATGGGATTAGTTGTGCTAATATAGGGGCATAGTTCAAGGGTAGAATAGCGGTCTCCAAAACCGTTGATGGGCGTTCGAATCGCTCTGCCCCTGCCAAAATTCCGCTGGTTACGCTGCGGTTTTTTAACTGGCTGAATGCAAAGCTTCCATTTGCAATAAAGCCAAAATTAATAATGAACAAAATGAACAAAATAACTTTGTATCTTAGAGAGTCCTACACCGAGTTGACAAAAAAGGTGAGCTGGCCTACATGGTCACAGCTTCAGAATTCAGCTATCGTAGTTATGATAGCCTCTCTGATTTTAGCTGGTGTTGTCTTTGTTATTGACTTGGGTTTCAGGAATATGATGACATTTATTTATAACTTGTTGTACTAAGTTTATGAGTGAAATTACCAAAAAATGGTATGTTATCCGCGCTGCCGGCGGTAAGGAGAAGAAAGCCAAAGAGTATCTGGAAAACGAAATCAAGAGGTTAAACCTCTCTGATTACGTTACGCAGTTACTTATCCCTACTGAAAAGATATATCAGGTAAGAAACGGAAAGAAAGTAAGTATGGAGAGGATATTTTTTCCCGGATACATACTTATTGAAGCCCATCTTACCGGAGAACTGCAGCATATTATCCGTAATGTCCCACATGTTTCAGGCTTTCTAACGGAGAGAATGGATAAGGATAAACAACCTGTCCCCCTTAGAACTTCTGAAGTTAACCGTATTCTCGGCAAAGTTGATGAACTGCTTGATCAGGAGGAGGAAAATGTAACTCCTTTTATCATCGGCGAAGCTGTGAAAATTATAGACGGACCTTTCAACGGATTTGATGGTACCATTGAGGAAATTCTTCAAGACAAGAAAAAACTCAAAGTTATGGTCAAGATATTTGGAAGAAAGACTCTTTTAGAGTTAAATTTTGTTCAAGTAGTTAAAGAATAAACAAATTAACAACTATGGCTAAAGAAATTGCAGCATTTATTAAATTGCAGATTAAAGGCGGTGCTGCCAATCCTTCTCCCCCGGTAGGACCTGCATTAGGTTCGAAGGGTGTGAATATTATGGATTTCTGCAAACAATTTAATGCTCGTACCCAGGATAAAGCCGGTAAAGTATTACCCGTGATTATTACTGTTTTCAGTGATAAGTCTTTTACGTTCGTTGTTAAGCAGCCTCCTGTGGCTGTACAGCTTAAAGAAGCTGCAAAAATTTCCACAGGTTCTGCTGAACCGAATCGTAGTAAAGTGGGATCTGTTACTTGGGAACAAGTAAAAGCTATCGCACAGGATAAGATGCCGGACATGAATGCGTTCACCCTGAAATCTGCTATGAGTATGGTTGCAGGAACCGCAAGAAGTATGGGTATAAAAGTAACCGGGGAATTCCCTGCCGATGTTAAATAATCACACGCTATGAGTAAATTGACAAAAAATCAAAAAATAGCTGAAGCAAAGGTTGACTTTACCAAACAGTATAAATTAAGTGATGCTTGTAACTTAGTGAAAGAGATTACTTTTACTAAATTTGATGCATCAGTTGATATAGCTGTAAGACTTGGAGTTGACCCTCGAAAAGCTAATCAAATGGTTCGTGGCGTTGTGACTCTTCCCCACGGTACAGGAAAACAGACCCGCGTATTGGCTCTATGTACACCCGATAAAGAGGCTGAAGCTCGTGAAGCAGGCGCTGACTTTGTAGGGTTAGATGATTTTATTGAGAAAATCAAGGGAGGATGGACAGACATTGATGTAATTGTCTGCACCCCTTCAGTTATGGCAAAAATCGGTCCTATCGGACGTATCCTTGGTCCAAGAGGTCTTATGCCTAATCCTAAAACAGGTACTGTTACTATGGAGATAGGTAAGGCTGTTAAAGAGGTAAAAGCAGGTAAGATTGATTTTAAGGTTGATAAAACCGGTATTATTCACTCAACAGTTGGGAAAGTCTCCTTTAACGCCCAGATGTTGGCTGAAAATGCTATTGAATTACTCAATACGATAGTAAAACTGAAACCTCAGTCATTAAAAGGGACATATATAAAAAGTATATATATCTCCTCTACTATGAGTCCGGGTATCAATATTGACAGTAAAACTTTTAGTGTTGCCGAATAAATAATTTACATTATGAGAAAAGAGGAAAAAGGACAAATTATTGAAAATCTGGCAGCCATACTGGCTCAGACCCCTAATTTCTATGTCACTGACATCTCCGGCTTGAATGCTGAAAAAACAGCAGCTCTTCGCCGTGAGTGTTTTGAGAAAGAGATTAAACTAATCGTTGTAAAAAATACCCTCTTCACAAAGGTACTTGAACAGAGTACTTCTAAAGAGGCAGTCAATATTATCCCTACGTTAAAAGGCTCTTCAGCAATTATGTTTACCACAGTTCCTAATGCTCCTGCTAAACTTATAAAAGAGTTTGGAGCTAAACTAGGTAGGCCTGTGCTGAAAAGTGCGTTAGTTCAAGATTGTGCTTATGTTGGTGAGAACCAGCTTGAATCACTTATCTTCATTAAGTCTCATGACGAGCTTATCGGCGATATTATCGGTCTATTACAGTCTCCTGCAAGAAATGTTATCTCAGCACTCCAATCATCCGGAGGGGGTAAAATTGCAGGCCTTGTAAAGACATTATCAGAAAAAGAATAAAAAAAATTAGAAACAAATTAATAAATTAAACAATCATGGCAGATATTAATAAATTTGCAGAAGAATTAGTTAATCTTACTGTTAAAGAAGTTCAAGAGTTAGCTCAAGTTCTTAAAGAAAAATACGGAATCGAACCTGCAGCAGCAGCAGCAGTTGCAATTGCAGCTCCTGCTGCTGCTGGCGCTGCTGTTGAAGCAGAACAGACACAGTTCGATGTTATGCTTGTTTCTCCGGGACAGGCAAAATTACAAATCGTTAAAGCTGTTAAAGAACTTACAGGTCTTGGTTTGAAAGAGGCTAAAGACTTAGTTGACAAGGCACCTGTTGCTATAAAGGAAAAAGTTTCCAAAGCAGACGCTGAGCAACTGAAAGCAGCCCTTGAAGAGGCAGGCGGAGAAGTTGAAATTAAATAAACTATCTCTCCCCTCGAGGGAAATACTCACAGGTTTAGAGTCTGAAAAAGGCTCTAAACCTTTTTGTCGTTTTTTTAAGTTTTTTCAACCAAGCCATATCTAAATGTCTCAAAAAAGTATTAATCAGCGAATTACATTCGCCACATCAAAATCTCTTCTTGAGTATCCGGATTTCTTGGAAGTCCAACTGAAATCTTTTAAAGATTTTTTTCAGCTCGACACCACTGCCGAAAATCGCAGAAATGAAGGGTTGTTTAAAGTGTTTCAAGAGATTTTTCCCATCTCTGATACTCGCAATAATTTCGTACTCGAATTTATCGACTACTATATAGACCCGCCACGCTACACCATCGAAGAGTGCTTGGACATCGGTCTTACATACAGTGTTCCACTAAAAGCTAAATTAAAGCTTTATTGTACAGATCCGGAACACGAAGATTTTGACACCTCTATTCAAGACGTTTATCTTGGAACCATACCATATATGACTCCAAGAGGTACATTTGTCATTAATGGATCAGAGAGAATAGTTGTATCACAGCTACATCGTTCTCCCGGGGTGTTTTTTGGACAGAGCCTCCATGCAAACGGAACCAAGCTCTATTCAGCTCGAATTATTCCGTTTAAAGGCTCATGGATCGAATTTGCTACTGACATAAATAACGTCATGTATGCCTATATCGACCGTAAAAAGAAATTGCCTGTTACCACTCTGCTTAGAGCCATCGGTTATGAAAGTGACAAGGATATCCTCGATATCTTTGGATTGGCTGATGAGATTCAAGCCACAAGGGAAGATTTATCTAAGAACCTCGGAGTTAAACTTGCCGCGAGAGTTCTTAAGACTTGGAATGAGGACTTTGTGGATGAAGATACAGGAGAAGTTGTATATATTGAAAGAAACGAGATAGTGGTCGATAGAGATACTCTCCTCGAAGAGCATCATATTGATGACATTCTCGAATCAGGTGTAAATACCATCCTCTTAAGAAAAGATGACGCTAACGTAAGTGATTATGCTATAATTCACAATACATTGCAGAAGGATGTCTGCAACTCAGAAAAAGAGGCTGTATTTTACACTTACAGACAGTTAAGAAACTCTGAACCACCAGACGAAGCTACTGCAAGAGATGTCATAGACAAACTCTTCTTCTCAGATAAAAGGTATGACCTTGGAGAAGTTGGAAGATATCGTCTTAATCAGAAATTGGAATTAAACACCTCTTCTGATGTAAGAGTTTTAACTAAGGATGACATTATAGAAATTATCAGATATCTGATTCAATTAATTAATTCTAAGGCAAGTGTTGATGATATCGACCACCTAAGTAATAGAAGAATCAGAACTGTGGGAGAGCAACTTGCTAACCAGTTTAGCGTAGGACTCACCCGTATGGCACGTACTATAAGAGAGAGAATGAACGTTAGGGATAATGAAGTGTTTGTTCCTACAGACCTTATAAATGCCAAATCCCTCTCTTCTGTAATTAATTCATTCTTTGGGACAAGTCAGCTTTCTCAGTTTATGGACCAAACAAATCCTTTAGCTGAGATGACACATAAACGTCGTCTATCTGCATTAGGCCCGGGAGGTCTTTCAAGAGATCGCGCAGGTTTCGAAGTTAGAGACGTGCATTATACTCATTACGGACGTCTCTGCCCTATTGAGACCCCTGAAGGACCTAATATCGGTCTTATCTCTTCACTCTGTGTTTACGCTAAAATCAATGATCTTGGATTCATCGAAACCCCTTATAGGAAAGTTAAAGATGGTATCGTAGATATGACTCCGAGCGGATATGAATATATGAGTGCTGAGGCTGAAGAGGACAAGATGGTTGCTCAGGCAAACGTTAATCTTGCCGAAACAGGTGACATTCTTGACGAAAGGATTAAATGTCGTTACGAAGCAGACTACCCTGTGGTAACTAAGGAGGAAGTCCACTTTATGGACGTTGCTCCTAACCAGATAGCTTCCATTGCAGCTTCACTTATCCCTTTCCTCGAACACGACGACGCAAACCGTGCCTTGATGGGATCTAACATGATGCGTCAAGCAGTTCCTTTGATTAGACCTGAAGCTCCTATCGTGGGAACAGGACTTGAAGGAGTGGTTGTTCGTGACTCAAGAACACAGATAGTAGCTGAAAGGAAAGGAGAAGTAGTTTTTGTTGATGGGAGAGAGATTCATATTAAATATGAGCAGACCGATGCTGAGAAATTTGTAAGCTTTAATTCAGATATTACTGTATATAAACTTCCTCTTTATAGAAAAACTAACCAGTCAACCTCTATTCACCTTAAACCTATTGTAAGAAAAGGGGATAAGGTAGAGGCAGGGCAGATCTTAACCGAAGGTTACGCTACCCAGAATGGAGAACTTGCACTTGGAAGGAACCTGAAAGTGGCATTTATGCCTTGGAAAGGGTATAACTTTGAGGATGCTATTGTCTTATCTGAAAAAATAATAAGAGATGATATCTTCACATCCATCCATGTTGACGAGTATGCCATGGAAGTACGTGATACTAAACGCGGAATGGAGGAGTTAACTGCAGATATCCCTAATGTTAGCGAAGAGGCTACAAAAGATTTGGACGAAAACGGTATTATCCGTATTGGTGCCAATATCGAGCCCGGAGATATTTTGATTGGTAAAATTACCCCTAAGGGAGAGAGCGATCCTTCCCCTGAAGAGAAACTTCTTAGAGCGATCTTTGGAGACAAAGCAGGAGATGTTAAAGATGCTTCATTAAAAGCAACTCCTTCTCTCTCAGGAACTATTATCGGAAAGAGATTGTTTGCAAGAGTAGGAAAAGAGGGAAGTAAGCGTGGAAAATCCTCTGCTAAGAATCAAATCCAGCATGTAGAAGATGACTTTAATAAAAAGACATCTGACTTAAAAGGGAGATTTATCGATAAACTTACTATTCTGACTTTTGATAAGAAGAGTAGCGGAGTTAGCGATCTCTATGGAGCTGAAATAGTTCCTAAAGGTGACGCTTTCACTCCTGATGTTCTTTCAAGGATAGATTACGAAAATATCAATCCTACTAAATGGACATCCGATAAGAATGCTAACAGTCAGATTAAAAAGCTCATAAACAATTATATGATAGCATATAAAGAGTATGATGCCGAATTAAAAAGACTAAAATATAACCTTACTATCGGAGATGAACTTCCAAGCGGTATTATGCAGCTTGCAAAAGTTTATGTTGCGAAAAAGAGAAAGGTTAAAGTTGGAGATAAAATGGCAGGTCGCCATGGTAATAAAGGGATAGTAGCTAAAGTCGTTAGAGATGAAGATATGCCATTCCTTGAAGATGGAACCATTGTGGATATAGTATTAAATCCTCTTGGTGTTCCTTCCCGTATGAACCTTGGACAGATTTACGAGACCGTTCTTGGATGGGCAGGTAAAGAGCTTGGTATCAAGTTCTCTACCCCTATTTTTGACGGAGCAACTCTTACCGAGATCACACAATATACCGAAAAAGCAGGGATTCCACAATACGGAAGAACTTTCTTGAGAGATGGTGGAACAGGAGAGCAATTTGACCAGCCAGCTACTGTGGGGGTAATCTATATGATTAAACTTGGACACATGGTGGACGACAAGATGCACGCCCGTTCAATAGGTCCTTACTCTCTTATCACCCAACAACCTCTTGGAGGTAAAGCACAATTCGGAGGACAAAGATTCGGAGAAATGGAGGTTTGGGCTCTTGAAGCATTCGGAGCATCAAATATTCTTCAGGAGATCCTTACCATAAAATCTGATGACGTTGTGGGACGCTCACGCGCTTACGAAGCCATTGTTAAAGGAGACCCTATGCCGACACCCGGTATTCCTGAATCCCTTAATGTACTTCTCCACGAACTTCGTGGACTTGGACTAAGCATACACTTAGATTAATTGGAGTTTTTGATAATTTGAAAAATCAATAATATGTCTTTTAAAAAAGAGATCAAGGTTAAAAGTAATTTCAATAGGATAACCATTGGGTTAGCCTCTCCCGAAGAGATCCTCGAAAGATCCTCCGGGGAAGTTCTTAAGCCTGAAACGGTTAACTACCGCACATATAAACCTGAAAGAGACGGGCTCTTCTGCGAGAGGATTTTTGGACCCTCCAAAGACTATGAGTGCCACTGCGGAAAATACAAAAGAATTCGCTATCGCGGAATCATCTGCGACAGATGCGGTGTGGAAGTAACAGAGAAGAAGGTCCGCAGGGAGAGAATGGGGCATATAACCCTTACTGTACCCGTAGCCCATATTTGGTATTTCCGCTCAACCCCAAATAAAATAGGATACCTTCTCGGAATCCCATCAAAAAAACTTGAGTCTATTATTTATTACGAAAGATATGTCGTAATACAGCCCGGACTCGCAGCAGAACAAGGGATAGAAGCATTGGCTCTACTTACTGAAGATGAGTATCTTACCGTACTCGATAATCTTCCAAGGGAGAACCAAATGTTAGAGGATACAGACCCTAATAAGTTTGTAGCAGGAATGGGTGCTGAGGCTATATATGCAATGCTTAAAAATATTAATTTAGATGAGCTTTCATATGACCTTCGCCACAAAACCGAAAATGAGACCTCACAGCAACGTAAGGCTGATGCTCTTAAAAGATTAAGTGTCATCGAAGCCTTCCGTGAAGCCGGAGAGTTCAACAAACCCGAATGGATGATAATGAAGGTCGTTCCTGTAACACCTCCCGACTTAAGACCATTAGTTCCTTTAGATGGTGGAAGGTTTGCAACATCGGATTTAAATGACCTCTATCGTAGGGTTATTATAAGAAACAATCGTCTGAAAAGACTCATAGAGATTAAAGCACCCGAGGTAATTCTCCGTAATGAGAAACGTATGCTTCAGGAGGCTGTTGACTCACTTTTTGACAACTCACGCAAATCAAATGCAGTCAAAACAGAAGCTAACAGAACACTTAAATCTCTATCTGACAGTCTTAAAGGGAAACAAGGTCGTTTCCGTCAAAACCTTCTTGGAAAGAGGGTTGACTACTCTGCCCGTTCAGTAATTGTGGTAGGTCCTGAGCTTAAAATGCATGAATGTGGACTTCCAAAATTAATGGCTGCAGAGCTTTATAAACCCTTTATTATCAGGAAACTTATTGAAAGAGGGATTGTAAAGACAGTAAAATCTGCCAAGAAGATTGTTGACCGTAAAGACCCTGTAATATGGGATATTCTTGAGAATGTAATGAAAGGACATCCGGTTCTACTCAACCGTGCCCCTACCCTACACCGCCTCGGGATTCAAGCCTTCCAGCCTAAGTTGATAGAGGGAAAAGCTATACAGCTACATCCTCTCTCTTGTACTGCATTTAACGCTGACTTTGACGGTGACCAGATGGCAGTGCATCTCCCACTTGGGAATGCTGCTATACTCGAAGCACAATTATTAATGTTAGGCTCACATAACATCCTTAACCCTGCAAACGGAGCACCTATTACCGTTCCTTCACAAGACATGGTACTTGGTCTCTACTATATAACTAAACCTCGTAAGGGGGTTAAAGGGGAAGGGATGAAATTCTATGGAGCTGAAGAGGCGATAATAGCTTATAATGAAGGGAAAGTGGATCTCCACGCATTAGTATCTGTAAGGGTTCCTAAAGATGCAGATGACCTCTCAAAAGGGTATATAACTAAAGATAAGACCACTACAGGGAGGATAATCTTTAATCAGGTAGTACCAAAAGAGGTTGGTTATATAGATGAGATTCTTACCAAAAAATCCCTTAGGGATATTATCGGAACAGTGGTAAAAGTTTCGGGAGTAGCCCGTACCGCACAGTTCCTCGATGATATTAAAGACATTGGATATAAGATGGCTTTCAAGGGGGGACTCTCTTTCAATCTTGCAGACGTTATTGTTCCTAAGGAGAAAACAGACCTTATCGAAGCAGGTTATAAAGAGGTTGAAACCATTCAGCAGAGTTATAACTTCGGTTTGATAACCAATAATGAAAGATACAATCAAATTATCGATATTTGGACTACCACCAATTCGAGACTTACGAATATGGTTACCAAGAATATCGAGCAAGACCAGCAAGGTTTCAATCCTATATATATGATGCTTGACTCAGGAGCCCGTGGTTCCAAAGAGCAGATTCGTCAGCTCTGCGGTATGCGTGGTCTTATGGCAAAGCCTCAAAAATCAGGTGCTGTTGGATCTGAGATTATCGAGAACCCTATCCTTTCCAACTTTAAAGAAGGGCTTTCAGTTCTTGAGTACTTTATTTCTACTCACGGTGCCCGTAAAGGTCTTGCAGATACAGCTTTAAAGACTGCTGATGCCGGATACTTAACTCGTCGTTTAGTCGATGTATCTCACGATGTCATCATAAATGAAGAGGATTGCGGAACATTAAGAGGATTGGTGGCAACTGCTATCAAAAACAAAGATGAAATAGTAGAGACTCTTTACGAGAGAATTTTAGGTAGAACATCTGTGCATGATATCTACAACCCTCTTACAGGGGCCTCTATAATTAAAGCAGGAGATGAGATAACAGAGGATATCGCCTCTCTAATCAGCTCTTTACCTATTGAACAAGTAGAAATTCGCTCGGTTTTAACTTGCGAGTCCAAAAAGGGTGTTTGCGCAAAATGCTACGGAAGAAATCTTGCCACAGGAAGAATGGTGGAGAAGGGAGAAGTCGTGGGAGTTATTGCAGCACAATCCATCGGAGAGCCTGGTACACAGTTGACACTTAGAACTTTCCACGTTGGGGGTACTGCTTCAAGTATTGCTTCAGAGAGTGAGATTATAGCACGTTACGATGGTCGTCTTGAGTTCGACGAACTTAGGACTGTAACCAAAACTGATGATGAAGGAGAACACGAAATAGTTATCGGACGTACAGCCGAGATGAACATCGTGGATGTAAACACCGGAATAGTTCTCTCACACAATAATATCCCTTATGGGGCGAAGCTCTATCAGAAAAATGGGGTTATTGTTGCTAAGGGGGATAAAATATGTGAATGGGATGCTTATAATGCAGTTACCATTACAGAGACAACCGGAGAAGTAGCATTCGATAGCTTTATTGAGGGAGTTACATATAGAGAAGAGGCCACTGATGAGTTCTCTCTCCATCGTGAAAAAGTTATAATTGAGTCGAGGGATAAGTCTAAGAACCCTACTCTAAAAATTATGAGTGGAAATACGGCGCTTAGAACCTATAACCTACCCGTAGGTGCACACATTATGGTGGACATAGGTCAAACCGTTAAAGCAGGCGAGGTGATAGTAAAGATTCCAAGAGCTATTGGTAAATCCGGTGATATCACAGGAGGTCTTCCTCGAGTTACCGAACTTTTCGAAGCAAGAAATCCTTCAAACCCTGCCGTAGTATCAGAAATTAATGGTGAGGTTCAAATGGGTAAAATCAAAAGAGGTAACAGAGAGATTATCGTCCAATCCAAAACCGGAGAAGAAAAGAGATATCTCGTTCCTCTATCAAAACAGATTTTAGTTCAGGAGAACGACTATATCAGAGCCGGTATGTCCCTCTCTGATGGAGCTATCTCCCCTACTGATATCCTACTTATTCAAGGTCCTATAAAAGTTCAAGAGTATATTGTAAACGAAATTCAAGAAGTTTACCGTATGCAAGGGGTGAAAATCAATGATAAACACTTTGAAATCATTGTTCGTCAAATGATGAGAAAAGTGGAAATCGTAGATCCGGGTGACACTCGTTTCCTCCCTGAACAGTTAGTCGATAAATGGGAATTTACACAAGAGAACGACAATGTATTCGATAAGAAAGTTGTCCTCGATGCAGGAGATTCTCAGGAGCTTAGACCGGGACAGATAGTAACTCTAAGGAAACTCAGAGATGAAAACTCTATCCTTAAGAGACAGGACAAGAAGCTTGTTGAGGCAAGGGATGCCATTCCTGCTACCTCAAATCAGGTTCTGCAAGGGATAACCCGTGCAGCGCTTAGAACTAACAGCTTTATGTCAGCCGCCTCATTCCAGGAGACCACCAAAGTATTAAGCGATGCAGCAATACATGCAAAAGTTGACACATTGGAAGGTCTGAAAGAGAATGTAATCTGTGGTCACCTTATCCCTGCAGGTACAGGACTAAGGGAGTACGACCGTCTAATAGTAGCCTCTAAAGAGGATTACGAAAGAATGGTTTCTCGAAAGAGAGATGAGTAATTTCTTAAATTAATTAACACCCCTCAAAATAACTTTTGGGGGGTGTTTGTTTTAACATAATTTATAAAATCATGAAAACCAGAAAACTAACTATAGTGCTCATTGCAGTCACTTCTCTAATAATCTTCTTTTTCCTTCCTGTCAGGAAATTAACACTCTCTTCTCCATTAGATGAAGGGGTCTATTTAGCTAAAACAAAAAGTGGAAAAGAGGTGTTCCTTCCTTATGTTATTAAGTTAACAACTCTAACTATAGATAAGAATCCCCCTTCACTCTATATTATTGATAATACTAAAAAGAGGGCACTTCCGATAAATAATGCGGAGAAAGTAGAGGTTACCGGAGATGGGGTAACAGGGAGAATATTGGACTGGGATATTAAGGTAGAGCAATTTTTACCAAATGCTGTATTAATAAGAACCAAAGAGACTTTTTATTATTCTCCTTTTGATTTTTTAGGGGGGGCTGTTGCCTGTGAAGTTACCGCAGTCAATAAGAGTAAAAATATTACTGTAAGGGGATGGGTTGGAAGTGAAAGCGTTATCTGTACTCCCACTCTTTTAGGATTGGAGGAGAATCTCTCTCTTATGCTCCCTGAAAGAGAGGTGATAGGGACCTATTCGGAATTTACTCTTATATATAAAAATGGGAGAAAAAAAGAGTATTCACTTAGAGAGAGAGGGAGGGTAATTATTAAGGGGGCTCTCATACAACAGCAGACACCTAAGATGCGAGACGCAAGCTGGAACGGCTTCAATAAATATGAAATCAAACAGACTCTATTTAGTTTAATTTTATATTCATTATAAAAAAGTGGGTGGTCAATTTACACTGACCACCCACAAATATTATTAGAACCTAAACTAATTATTTCTTAAAATTAGTTACAAGTTCATATTGATCATCCCATTCATTGGAGTCTAAATCGTAAGTACCCCAAGCATTAGCCTTAAAAGTAACATTATCGATAAAGGTTAAAACCCAGTTTGAAATTCTAGTTGCTCCTGCCCATTTGTCTGAATTAACAGCTACTACTCCGAAAGTTCCAAGAGTCATTTGTGCTCCAGCAGTCACAGTAACAGTCTTATTAGTAGCATCAATAGTCCCTATAACAAAGTTATTCTTAGGATATTTATATCCTTTACCGAAATAATAAGGATCTGTATGAGCTACTATAACTTTATTTACAAGGTCTGCACTATAGGGTAATAGAGAAATAGTATAGCCATTGTATGCAGTTCCATAAGCAGCAGACTTCATGTTTCCTTTAAAGTTACCAAGTACTTTATCATAGAATGGAAGATCGGGAGTAGTTACACTCTTCTGTCCTTCACTTTCTGCGGCTCCTTCATTAACAATACCATAAGCTTTTATATAGTACTGAGTTAGAGGCTCTAAAGTAATATTAGCAGTGAAAGTAGTCCCTGTCAATTTCCCTGTAGCAGTTTTCTTATCTGAAAAATCGGCTTTTTTGGCATAAGCAAAACCTACTTCACGAATCTCACCTGTGGTGGTAATAGTACCTGTACAAGTAACTATCTGACCTTTAACAGGCTCTAAGGTAGCTCCTGTAATGGATAATGTAGGCATATTCGCAACTGATCCGGAAAATCCCTTTTCGACCTCACCCTTAACAAGTGGCTTTTCGGCACATGATGAG
Organism: uncultured Muribaculaceae bacterium; assembly: GCA_964642235.1. Classification (GTDB taxonomy): domain Bacteria; phylum Bacteroidota; class Bacteroidia; order Bacteroidales; family UBA932; genus CAYSND01. Next base: position 48,372 of record CAZXOP010000001.1, on the reverse strand, counting down.
AAGAGAAAGAGCGAAATGAGTCCTAAATAGAGAATTTTAGATATATTTTTCATAACCATCTTTTTTTTAAAATTATTCATTTTGATCCGTATCTTTTAACTCCTTATTCTCCTGCATTTCCTGACGAGGAATCTGGTAAATCCAAGTCTTAGCCATGGGAGCCACTGCGATTTTAAAACCAGCTAGGTGATTTGATCCGGCATAATTTCTATCAATTCCTTTTCCAAGGCGTTTAAGATCAAACATACAGAACCCTTCTCCCCATAACTCTATCCTTCTCTGGAGAAGAACATCATCTAAAGTTACTGATGCAAGTGCCCAGCCCGGCTGGCGAACTTTCATTAAAGGAGTCATGGCAGTAGCTGCTTCAGCATTTTTACCCTGTCTTACAAGAGCTTCAGCTTCGATAAGATACATCTCAGGGGCTCTCATATACATATAGTCCATAACCCAACCATCTATCCAGCCAAATTTCAAGTTAGCATAAGGGAGTTTTGCTCCGGTTCTAGCCTGTGCAGGATTTCCTGCAGGTCCGTTAAACCATGCTTTACGGATATCTGTATCGGGAATAGCATCATAAAGAGCTTTATCAATTAGACGTGCTGAATATCCAAGACCTGCATATCCATTTGTTCTATTAGAGATATGAGAGAAGAAAGAGGCATAAGTAGTCTGAGACTCAGTATTATGATCATAACCCCACATCCACTCCTTATCCTCAATGTTATTGAAATCAGCATTTTGATTAGTAACTAATGTAGAACCTGCATAAGCTTTCTTAGCTGCAGCGGCAGCTTTTGCCCACTGCTGAGTAAGGAGGTAATAACGTGCTAAAAGACCATTGGCAACATACTTGTCAATATAGTTCTTTGAAGGACGGGTATAACCTGCTTCAAATAACTCCACAGCTTTAGTCAAGTCAGACTCTATCTGATCTAATACCATCTTAACAGTATTCCTTCCCTTTCTTGTCTTCATCTCATCTTCTGTAAGACCATCAACAGGGTTATAAATCATAGGAATACCAGGTTTGTTGAGAATAAGTTTCCCTGATGCGTCAGTTGTATGCTGATAAAGCTGGATAAGATAATAATATGCAAAACCTCTTAGTGCATAGCCATGAGCTAAAACACCTTTACTCTCTGGAAGTTCAGGAACTTGAGGGAAAAAGCTTATAATCTCGTTTGCTTTAGCAATAGTGGTATAATATGTAAGCCAGTTAACCCCTGTCCTACGATAGTTAAACTCATGATTATCATGTTTATAATCCCCGTTAAACCAGTGAGCTGCAGAAAGAGCAATATCCTGTCCCATTAAATCTGTTGAGTGCATTACTGACATGTGAGCGAAGTCATCATGACCACCTGTGCCATAAACACTAAACTTAACTAAAAAGGAGAAAGAACCAAGCAGATAAGCATCAAGTGCTTTAGGATCTGAGGCGGCAATTCTCGCCGCTGTGTTACTATCGAGATATGACGTTATCTTAGTATCAAAATAATCTTTTGTACAAGATGATAGAATAGATATCCCTATTAGTATCGATAAAATATATTTTACTATTTTCATTTTCTATGTATAATTATAGTGTTAATAGTTAGAATACGATATTAAGACCTACTGAGTAAGTACTTAAAGCAGAATAAACATATCCTGTACCACCATCAAATGACTGACGAGGGTCAAGACCTTTTCTAGCTGATTTGAGCCATAGATTGTCTCCCGATAGATATATTCTTACTCTTTGGATATCCACTTTATTAGTAAGTTTACTTGGTATAGTATATCCTAAGGTAACATTTCTTAAAGAGAAATACGAAGCAGTAACTAACCATTTGTCACAACTTGCATTAGCATCCCTATCTTGATAGAGAAGTCTTGGAACATCAGTCTTTTTATTATTTACTGTCCAGCGGTTGAACATATCGGTATGCATATTATTACCGGCATCTCCTGGGTTCATCAATGAAGAGTAGAATGAATCCCAAACATACCCACCATACTGATATGCACCTGAAATAGATAAATCAACTCCAAAAGCATCAAGGGTGGTGGTAATACCTCCATAAAGTTTAGGAATAGAGGATTTACCTACCTCCTTAAGAGTGGCATCTGAGGTCTTATTAACAAGTTCTATCTCTCCGGTCTCTTTACCTTCAGCATCTTTAACATATTTCTTGTACTGAGGTTTTCCATTCTCTTCGTTAACCCCTGCCCACTGGTATGTATAATAATCATAAAGTGAACCGCCTAATTTTCTCCAATAAGAACCTGCCTGATACCCCTTAGGGTCTTTATCGGAAGGAAGTTTGGTAAGTTCGTTCTTATATGTGGTACCATTGAATGAGATATTCCATCTGATATCTCTTGTCTTAACAGCGTCAACTGAAATTTCAAACTCAACTCCGGTATTCTTCATATCGATATCGTTTACTATCTTAGAAGAAGGACTCCCTTCGGATGGTGGAAGAGGACGATAATAGATCATATCTGTGGTCTTCTTAATAAAGAAGTCAGCAGCTATATTAACTCTGTTCCAGAAACCGGCTTCGATTCCGACGTTCATATTGGTACTCTTTTCCCAAGTAACAGCAGGGTTTCCGCGGAAAGATTTACTTACACCGGCTTTACCGTTAACTCTTGAGATGGTATATAGGTCAAGATAAACTTTGGACATACCGATGTTATCGTTACCTTGGGTACCATAACTGGCTTTAAGTTTTAAGTTATTAATGATATTTGAGCCTTTTAAGAAATCCTCTCCTGTAACTCTCCATGAAGCTCCCACTGACCAGAAACTACCCCAACGTACATCCGGAGCAAAGCGTGACGAAGCATCCATACGATAAGAACCGGATAGATAATATCTGTCTTTATAAGAATACTCCGCTCTTCCGAAATAACCCTCCAACGCATACTCTGAGGTGTTTGAAGTAAGATCCTGATAAAGAGTAGCATTTGCAAATTCGGGGTTATAAATATCTACGAAATTGGTCATGTGTCCCATTAAGTAGTTGGAGTTATCACGTTTGTTCTCATGTCCTAAAAGGAGACTAATCGAATGGTCGCCAAATGTAGGAGAGTAACTAAGGAGCTGGTTAGCGTTAAGAGCTGCATATCTACTTGAAGTCTTATACCCTCTACCACCTACACCTTTTGCATCACCTCCAACAGGGGTGGTAAACTCGGTATTGGTATCCAAGAAGACGTCATAAGCCATGTTGACTGTGAATTTAAGATCTTTCATTATATTAAAATCAACATAAGCTCTTGAGGAGATATTATCCCTTACATACTTTCTCTCTCCATTTATTAAAGATGAGAGTGGATTCTGCTCCTGTGCATAAGGACGATTATATTCAGTACCATAGTCATAACGAGTTTTACCATTTACATCTTTAAGAGGAAGTCCATCTGCATCATATAAATAGATAGGATAGATAGGACCAATGCTCTGGGAGAACATAAAGATATTAGAATAGTTAGAACTTGCAGAACCAAATGTCTGTTGCTCTGTATTAGAGTATGCGAGGTTTACCCCTGCTTTAATGAATTTGTTAACAGTCTGATCGATTTTAACACGGGCAGCTATTCTATTAAAACCTGAGTTAGAAACATAACCATCATCTCCAAGATATGAGACAGAGGCATAAGCCTTAGTCTTCTCAGTACCTCCGAGTATATTAAGGTTATACTCCTGACGAATACCATTATGGAAAGGGTCTGTGCTCCAGTTGTCTGTCCATTTTAAGGTTTTAGCATTAGGATTAATCTTCCCTGTATAAGGGTCGATAAGAGCATTGTCCGCAACACCTTTATAGATGTTATATTTAAGATAATTGCTTATAAGTTTATCAGCAGTAAAAAGATTAGCCTGCATAAGGGACATTCCACCACCTTCTGTGAGTGAATTTCTGATAGATTCATACATCATCTCATAATATTCGGCAGGGTTGGTAATAATATTATAGGCAGGGACTCCCCTTGTGTTAACACCGGCGCGAGCCTCAAAAGAGACCTGAATAACATCAGTTTTAGCCTGTCTTGTCTGAATTAGGATAACTCCGTTAGAACCTCTGGCTCCGTACATAGAGTTAGCGGCAGCATCCTTTAATACTGTAAGGTTCTCAATATCCTGAGTAGGGATTGAGTTCAATGAACCTTCATAAGGAACACCGTCAACCACTATAAGAGGAGACTGAGAAGCAGAGATAGAACCGAGTCCACGAATAATAATACTCGCACCTGAACCGGGAGTACCACTGCTACTTGCAGTTTGAAGACCAGGGACAGCTCCCTCTAATGCTTTAGAGATGTTAGAAACTTGTGTCTTTTTAATTTTGTCTCCGGAAACAGAAACTGCTGACCCTGTAAAAGAAGATTTCTTAGCTGTTCCATACGCAACTAAGATAACATCCTCCAAAGCAATAGCATCAACAGGCAGAGCTGCATTGATGACAGTGCGATTCATCACTTGGGTTTCAACATTTGTGTAACCTACTGAGCTGAAAATTAGAACACCATTAGCTGAGACAGAAATGGAATACTTACCATTGTCGTCTGTTGCAGTACCAACCATGGTTCCCTTTACTTGAACGGAAGCGAAGGGAATTGGGTCTCCTGTAGATGCATCAGTAACAGTTCCTGTAACTTGTAGATTCTGTGCAAATAAGTTTGCAGTCATTACAAGCAATAGACCCGTTAAAAAAAGTCTGATTCTTTTCATGTAAATAATTTTTTGGTTAATAAATTAAGTAATTAGTTAGTGATATATAAATAGAATAGTAATATCCCAAAAGTATATACAAATAGTATAAAATATAGTGTAAAATAAAGAACTTTAATTAGTTTACGAACATTTCACATCATAACTAAATGCAAATATAAGTAAAAAAATGAAATAAAAAAGCCGACTAATGTAATTAATCGGCTTTTAATAGATAATTTTTGATAAAATAAATTACTGATTGATGTTTTTTGGTATTTGTTTGTTAGCATCAATTTCATTCTTAGGAATCTTGAATTTCCACCTTGCATCCCCTGCAGGAACAGACATTGTTAAGGAGACGGCAGCATCATGATTTGCACCATTTCTATCAAGAGATAGGTTTAATCTCTTTAGGTCAAGCCAACGATGACCTTCCCCCCAAAGTTCAATTCTTCTTTGAGTATGTATCTCTTTAAGAAGGGTTGCTCCGGTGGAAGAAGATTTAACATAACTATTATCTCTTGCTTTGAGCAAAGTAAATAGATTATTCTGTGCATCTGCGGCCTTATTCTGCATAGCCTGTGCTTCAGCAGCTATAAGAAGCATTTCTGCTCTCCTCATATAAACAGCATCTGCAACAGAGCTCGCCGGATCCAAAACTTGGAACTTCCTATTCATATAAGGTTTCTTGGTGTATGTAGTTCTAGGCATTGTCCATGCTTTGCCTGTGGGGTCCCAAAGAGTTTTACGAATATCAGTTCCTGAAATTTCAGCATATAATTTACTATTAATACATTTAGGGCATGTACGAATATTGGTTGAGTTAAAGTTCCAAGACATATATGCCATGTAGCCATAGAAATAGAGAGTCTGGTCAGAGATCATTTCGAATCCCCACATCCACTCAGGATTTGTCGCATTATTAAAACCGGCTGTATAATCAGCCTGACTCATCAGCGTGGAGGTTGATTTAGTCAAAGAGGCAACAGCATATTGTTCAGCCTTTACCCAATCCTGCATTACAAGAGCAACACGCGCCCTAAGTCCCTGAACGATAGGAACTGTGAAATCAGCCTTGCTTGGGGACTTAAATGTGTTTTTAGGATCTTGCAAGAGGGTAATAGAGGTTTCCAAATCTGTGATAACTTGTGCATATATTTTATCCACAGTTTCAAGAGGTTTTTCAACCTCCTTAGAATCTATAACCAAAGGAACAGCTAAACTTGTGTTATCTCCTCCTGCTACATACCTCTTTCCATAAAGTTGAACAAGCCAAAAATATGATAATCCACGATATGCAAGAGCCTGACCTTTAATCATTATTTTATCCCCCTCTGGTCCTACTGTATTATCCACATTATCGAGAATCATATTGGCGTTAGCTATTAACTTATAGAAGAATCTATAAGGATAAAGAGTAGGCCAGTTGTTTTCATCGGTGTGACCAAGCCATTGTAGCTCGTTTACCCACCATCCATTCCCTCTAGTAGGGAAAACAACGTCCTCTCCAAGCACATCCATTAAAATTTGCATCCCTGTATAACCGCTCTGGTTTTGTCTGCTGTTATACTGAGCCACCATTGCTTTATGCATCCCATTTATGGCATATTTTGCATTATCGGTAGTCGTAAATATCATCCCCGCATCGTAAGAAGAAGTTGGAGCAGTATTTAAGAAGTCTTTACTACAAGAAGTAACACCCACCAATATTGCCATTAGGGCTAATAATATATATATTCTTTTCATATTCTTCTTTTAATTAAAATTTAACATTTAAGCCAAAAGTAATAGCGCGGGCATATCCGTAAACGTTGGACTGAGTCCCTGCGAAATTATACTGAGGGTTCATCCCCTTTCTTGCCGTGAAAGAGTAGAGATTCTCACCATTCACGAAAATTGATAGTCCACTAAGTGTTAACTTCTCACAAACTTTCTTGGGAAAACTATATGAGAGGGTAGCATTTCTTACCCCTAAATATGAAGCATCAGTTAACCATCTTGATGAAGCTGCATATTGGTAAGCATTTCTTGAGTTATCAAGCCTTGGTACATCAGTAACATCACCACTGACTTTCCATCTCTTATGTGCATCAGCATGTAATGAACCACCATAAGTTGGAGTCATTAGTCTTATATATGCACTATCATAAATTTTACCGCCAAGTTGGTAAGTTAGAAGAACTGATAATTCAAGACCTTTGTAAGAGAAGGTATTACTCCAGCTCCCATATACCATAGGAATGGAAGTTCCAACATAATATTCATCTGCCAAAGCATAGTCATTGGTCTTATCTCCCCTTTGTGTGGTTACATTGCCCTCTGCATCCTTAATATCCTTATAATACATAGCATCACCCGTTTCAGGATTTACTTCGGCAAAATCATATAACCAGAAATCATAAATAGAATGACCTACTGATAGCTTTTTGGTCCCGGAAATAATTTCAGGCTGTCCTTCAGGAAGTCTGGTAATTTTATTTTCCACATGAGATGCGTTTAGAAGAGTATTCCATACAAAGTCTCTACTCCTTATAATATCCGCACCCAATTGGAACTCGATACCCTGGTTATACATACATCCCACATTCTGCCATTGTGCAAGCACACCGGAGGACTCAGGAAGTGGAACAGAGAAGAGAAGGTTGTCTGAAATTCTATGGAAGAACTCAATAGAGCCGGTAATTCTATTTTTAAAGAAACCATAATCTATTGCCACGTCGAAAGACTTATTTACCTCCCACTGTAGTTTATCATTCCCGGCTGAAGTACTTTGAATGAATCCAGGGGCATTTCCATATCTGTTAATATCATAAACAGACTGCCAAGGATACCACGAATCTGTTCCGTCATTACCTACAAGCCCATAAGAGAGACGTAGTTTTAACAAGTCGATAGCCGGTGAAGATTTTAGGAAATTCTCTTGATCCAATCTCCAAGAACCTCCGAGAGACCAGAAATTACCCCAACGAGATTGGGGGGCAAATTTAGATGTACCATCCCTTCTGAAAGAGGCAGAAACATAATATTTGTTATAATAATTATAGTCAGCTCTTGCAAAATAACCCTCTGTTCTATAGTTGCCCGAATACCCGGTGAATGAGTTGATAGTGGTAAAGTTAACAAGCTTGGTATTTCCTTCAGCGATAATTCCTTGTTTCATACCATAAACATACTCATAACTTCTATCATAAGTCTCATGACCTGCAAGAAGATTAAAATTATGATTACCTATACTATTCTGATAAGAGAGGAGCTGGTTAAAGTTGATAGTCTCATAAAAATAGACAGTGGCATTTGAACGACCGGCAGGAGCACCATCTCCCACTTTGGTATTATCATATCTGGAGTCAAGCTGATTTCTTAGGTCATACCCTAAGTTTACGCTAAATTTCAATCCTTTTATAAATGTAATTTCGGCATTAGTTCTACTATTGATAACATTCCTTCTATTCATATTATCATTCCATAGTGTCTCAGCTATTACGTGTCTTCCGGGAGAACCTGAAGCACCCCTCTTATCCCACTCATATAGTTTTTGACCCTGCTCATCCAACAGATAACTACCATCTGCATTATGCTGATAAATAGGGTAAATAGGACCAATATCTCTTGAGAAGAAGAAAGGATTTACATAACCTGTAGAAGAATCATCATTGGTTATGCTAGACTTTGAAGAGGTTCCTGAGAGGTTTACACCTGCCTTTAACCATTTTGTAGGCTGAACGTTCATATTAATACGAGCAGTAGCCCTATTCATATCAGACTTGATACTATATCCTTGTTCTTTCATGTAGCCAATTGAAAAATAATAATCAGCTTTATTGGTGGCACCACTTGCAGAGACTGAATAGTCTTGTTTATGACCTACTCTTGCTATAGCTTTAGCCCAGTCTAAATCCTCAGTATAAAGGAGTTTAGCAGCAGGATTTAGTTTTCCGTCTGTACCAACAATCGCATTATCCGCTACATTAAAGGGGTTATTAACAAGTAACCCTTTTATATCATTTGTAGCTTTCAAATTTGCTGCATCGAGGGTGATAGCCGGAGTAGTAGTAGTGAGTACAGAGTTACGATAAGCTTCCCAAAGAAGAGGGTAATAATCATAAGCATTTACTCTATCGTACTCAGGAATACCCCTGACAGAGACTCCGTAGTTAACTTTAGCAACAAACTGGATCTTCTCTGAACGCCCTTTTTTAGTGGTTATAATCACGACTCCGTTAGCTGCACGGCTCCCATAAAGAGCAGAAGAGGAGGCATCTTTAAGAACGGAAATAGACTCAATGTCATCGGAATTAAGGTTTGACATCCCATCTGAATAGGGAACACCATCCACTATATATAATGGATCGCTTGACGCATTAATTGAACCGATACCGCGAATACGAATCGAGCCTGAAGAACCTGGCTGACCTGAAGCGGAAGTAAACTGAATACCTGTGGAGACACCCTCCAAAGCGTTAGCAACGTTAGTCAAAGGACGTTTTTCGAGTTTTTTACCATCAAATGAGGCTACAGAACCGGTAAAATCTTTTTTAGTGACAGAGCCGTATGCAACTACTATAACATCTTCGAGTGCAAGGGCTTCGGGTTCCAATGAGGCGCTTATAGAAGTACGTCCATTGATGGGTATTTCTAAGTTTTTATACCCTATAGAGCTAAAAACTAAGACTCCGTTAGTTGGAGCGGAGATAGAATACTCCCCAAGATCATGAGTGGCAGTGCCGGTCATAGTACCTTTAATTTGGATAGAGGCAAATGGAATTGGCTCTCCACTGCTTGCGTCCGTTACTTTTCCTTTAATAGTTACATTCTGAGCGAAAGAATTTAAAGAAAACAATAACAGTAACGCCGTGAAAATAAATTTGATTCTTTTCATGAAATTAATTTGTTGGTTAGTAATATGTTTAATGTTAAAGTATAATGCTATTTTAGCGTAATCCTTGTGCAAATATAGTCAAAATATTGATAATCCAAACCAAAACGCTATAGAAGCTATATCCAAAATAAAACAGGGTGATAAAAAAAATTTGACATTAAAGAATTAAAAACTATATTTGCGTAGCCAAAGCACCTAAACATGATGCTAAGACTAATTAACGGAATTAATTATTTAGCTATTATGAAACCTAATACAACTTATTCTTATAATCGATCTCTGGTCTATTATTGACTTCGGCTTATTTCTTTCTTGTAAGGCATTTCTCTGCTTCCTTATAGGAAATAGTCCATTGTACTATTTTACATTAGAATTACTTAGAACTAACTATCCAAACCAATTTTACTTATTTTATTAACCTAATTTATTAACCAAAAATTATCATTAGATGAAAAAAATTAAATTTTTTCTTTCTTCCTTGATGCTAATGTTTTGTACCCTATCTTGGGGACAGAACATCCAAGTAACAGGGACGGTAACGGATTCCCAAGATGGACAACCGTTACCAGGTGCTTACATCGTGATAAAAGGGACATCTAACGGTCAAGTTGCTGATGCAAATGGAAAGTTTGCTATCAACTGTGCTAAAGATGCCACTCTTGTATTCACCTTTGTAGGGTATCAGGATCTGGAAGTTGCAGTAAACGGCAGATCTATAATCAACGCCTCTATGGCTTCACAAAACATCCTTGAAGAGGTGGTTGTAACAGCCCTCGGTATTACCCGCGATAAAAAATCGTTAGGGCATGCCATACAAGAGGTAAAGGGGGATCAGCTTACAAAAGCAGGACACCTTAATATGGCAGGAGCCATCGCAGGTAAAGTAGCCGGTCTTCAGGTATCTGCTGCAGGGGGACAGGTCGGAGCAGGATCCCGTTTTGTAATCCGCGGTAACTCTTCTCTTGGAAACAATGAACCTCTATTCGTAGTCGATGGTATTCCTATCACTAATGACCAAACCGTTTACGGATCAGTTAATAACGGTTCAGGTATTATGGATATAAACCCTGATGATATTGAGTCTATCTCAGTACTTAAAGGGGGAGCAGGTGCTCTATATGGTATGAGAGCAGGGAATGGAGTTATCTTGATTACAACCAAATCAGGAAAAAACAACAGAGGTGGAGTCTCTATCTCTTATGATGGTAGCTTCACTGTCGATCAGATGTTTAACATTCCTGAAATGCAGAACAAATATGGTCAAGGGTACCAAGGAAGTGAGTATGACTATAATGTTGCTAAAGCCGGTGGATTTACAGGAACATACCAACAGTATGTGGATGCAAACTGCTATGCTTGGGGTGGTATAGATAGTAACGCTGACGAATCTTGGGGACCAAGATTGGATGTAGGACTATTAATTCCTCAAATAAACAGCCCTATAGTAGGGGGTGTCAGACAGAAAACCCCTTGGATTTCACAACCTAATAACATTAATGACTTTTTAGAATTAGGTTATTCTATGAATCATAATGTCTCTGTATTAGGGAAAAGTGATAAATTTAATGTACGAGCTTCACTTGGAGTAAGGGATCAGAAAGGGGCTATTCCTAATACTGATCAAAAACGTTATTCAGCACAGATTAACGCTCGTTATGATATCAACAAACTTATCTCCTTCGACCTTACCATGAACTATGCACATACTCATAGTGACAATCTCCCTATGACTGCTTATAATGCAGGGAACCCATTACAGTCTATGTTAGAGTGGTTTGGACGTCAGGTGGACATGAAAGACCAGAAAGCTAATTGGGAAAAAATTGATGAAAGTACAGGCAAACCCTACTCTTGGAACCCTGATTATCATCAGAACCCATATTATACGGTCTATAAAAACACTAACACCTATGATAGGAATCGTCTCTTCGGAAAAGCCTCTCTTTGGCTAAATGCTACAGATTGGTTAAAATTTGAAGCACGTCTCGGATATGACTACTATGGTTCAAAGAACTTGCAAAGAATAGCATATAACACAGATCAACCCTCCGGAGGATTTTATGATTACAATATGAAGAATATTGAGATGAATGCCGATGCTATAGCATATATTAATAAGAGCTTCGCTGATGAGATGTTTAATGTATCGGCAGTACTTGGAGCCAACTTCCGTGATGCACAGTTTAGTTCATTAGGATTGGGTGCTAATGCACTGATAGTCCCTGAACTTTATACAGTATCTAACGCAAGTGGTGCCCCTTATACAGCTTACGGTCACTCTCATATTAGATCTAATTCATTATATGCCAATGCTTCTATAGGATTTAAGAGTATGGTTTATTTAGATGTCTCAGTTCGTAATGACTGGAGTTCTACCATTAAAGATCCTTTCTTCTATCCCGGAGTCTCTCTAAGCTGGATTCCTACAGCTACATTCGAAGGTCTAAAAGGAGAATTTTTAGAGTACTTGAAGATTCGCGGAGGTTGGGCAAAAATCGGTTCTGCTACTTCTGCTTATCAAACTGACAAATATTACTCTGCTGTAGCAACTCCTATACTTGGTCAAGGGCAGTTCTATATGCCGACAACACTCCCTCCGGCAGGTTTGCGTCCTGAATCTGTAGTAACCGCTGAGTTAGGATTAGAGGCACATCTATTAAAGAATCGTATAGGACTCGACCTCTCTCTCTATTCAAAAGTAACCTCTGACCAAATTTTGTCTATGGCTGTAGCAAGACCTACCGGATATAGCACAATGATGGTAAATGCCGGTGAATTTAGTAATAAAGGGATAGAAGTACAGTTAAGGGGTACCGCAGTTCAGACTAGAGATGTAACATGGGATGTAATTGTCAACTGGTCAAAAGACTATAGCACTGTAAATGAACTTTATACTGACCCTAAGACAGGACAGAGACTACTCAATTATCAAATAGGTAATCAATGGTCAACCTATCTATATGCCAAAGCCCCTATAAAAGATGAGAATGGAAAGATAACCAAACAGTATTCTTGGGGAACTCTATATGGATATGGTCATGCTACTGACGATAAAGGAAATATAATCGTTGATGCTTCAGGATTTCCAAAAGCTGAAACCAAAGATTTAGGAGAGGTTACACCAAACTGGTTAGCAAGTTTAAGCTCTGAATTGAGATATAAAGATTTCTCATTCGGATTTATGTTTGACTATAGACATGGTGGTAAATTCTTCTCTGTTACATCTATGTGGGGACAATATACAGGTATCTTAAAGATGACTGCTGAGGGGGATATTCGTGAAAGAGAGATAGTTTATGGTGTTGATATTTTCAAAGACCTTAAATTCGTCAAAGAAGACGGATCTCCTAATGACATTAAAGTAACAGCAAGAGATGCATTCCCTTATGTCTATTCAGATAGGTCATTTGCAGTAGCAGATGGTTCTTTCTTAAAACTAAGAGAACTTCACTTGACATATCAATTACCCGCTTCAAAACTCCCTAAAAATGGTTTTGTTAAAGGATTTAATGTCTCCTTAATAGCTAATAATGTCGCTATATTATGGCTACATCCCTCTAACTATGCTAAGATCGACCCTGAATCCGGAACAAGCAGTGGAAACTCAGGGGTAGGCTTGGAGTCCGGCTCATATATGCCATCTCGCAGTGTGGGTCTTAAAGTGGGATTAACATTCTAATTTTTAATTACTACTAAAATGAAAAAGAAATATATAAAAATTACTCTCTTCACCCTGCTTGTATTACTAACAGTAGGATGTACGAAGAATTTTCAAGAAATTAACACTGACCCTGACCGCTCTAAAACCGGTCCGGCGACCAATATTTTAGCATACACTATTTGCTATACTTCAAGTTCCCTTTTCGATGCATGGAATGACCTTAACGAACCAAGCACTTATGGTGGACAAATTGCTAAGATTCAATACATAGATGAGGCTAAATATAAATTCCGTAACACTGTTGTGGAGAATAAATGGCATTACATCTATATAACTCTCAATAACTGTAGAGAGATACAGAGACAAGGTAAAGAGAGCGGTGGTAAAAACTTAGTATCCGTGGCAAAGATATGGGAAGCTGTTCTCATGCAAATAGCTACAGATACATGGAGAGACTGCCCTTACTCTGAAGCTGCAAGACTCGAAGAGGGTTATCTATATCCTCAGTATGATAAACAAGAGGATATCTATCCTGCCCTTTTAGCTCTATTAAAACAGGCTGCTGATGATCTTAATGAAGGTGGAGATAATATTGGAACAGGGGATATTCTATTTAATGCCAATATTACCAAATGGAAAAAATTCTGTAACTCACTCCGTTTAAGAATGGCTATAAGAATTTCCGTTGCATCTCCCGCTTTGGCTAAGAGTACTGTGGAAGAGATCCTTGGAAACCCTGCAAAGTACCCTATTATAACCAGTAATGCTGATAATGCTTTCTTTAAATGGCCCGGCTCTGACCCTTATTATGAGCCTTGGATGAACGACTCGAGAACAAGAGATGACCATGGAGTTTCTGATGTATTAGTTAATCTACTTACAAGTCTTGGGGACCCTCGTCTCCCTGTATATGCTCGTCCTAATAAAGCAGGTGTATATCAAGGATTTATTATTGGTGCTAAAGCCCTTGTATCTGATATTGGTACACTTTCACGTATTGGTACCAGATTCCGCAACGATGCTAAAGGGTTCACCCCTTATTTCAGAGCTGCTGAGACTTGGTTCCATATAGCAGAAGCAGCCAAATTGGGATATAACACAGGTGGTACCACAGCAGTGGTAGCTTATAATAATGGGGTAAAGGCCTCTCTTGAAGAGAATGGTGTTTCGGCAGCAGATGCAACAGCTTACTTAGCAGGGGCAGGAGCTTTCGATAATACCTTAACCAAAATCTATACTCAAGAGTGGATAGCACTATTCAAACAAGGTATGGAGGTATGGTCTCTTTACAGAAGGACAGGTATCCCTACAACCCATTATATCGCTCCGGGTCGTGCTGCAAAATATGCTGCACATAATACTCCTCCTTTCCGTTACCCTTACCCTGTAAACGAAGGTGCTCTCAATGGAGTTAATCTTGCTAAGTTTAAAGCAGATGTTAAAGATGACTTCTGGGGAAAACAGATGTGGTGGGATAAACGTACCGGTGTAAACTAATCTTACTCCTATCTAAATTAAAGAGAGGCTGTCCTAAATAGACAGCCTCTTTTTAATTTACTATACGCAGAGAGTAAACAGGTTTGCTCATATGGAGAACTTAGGAAAAGTCTCGGTCCACGCGGACGTGGGGGACCGCCGGCGAAAGCCGGTGGTGGCTCTTTTCCGTGTTCTCCATTGTGCTATTATATCAGAGTAAATGCCACATTAAGTCCTGCAGTTACTATAGAGACCATACTCATCAGCTTTATAAGGATGTTCAGAGATGGTCCTGAAGTATCTTTAAAAGGATCACCTACTGTATCGCCTACTATGGTCGCTTTATGACACTCTGAGCCTTTACCACCGAGGTTCCCCTCCTCAACATACTTCTTAGCATTGTCCCAAGCTCCACCTGAGTTTGCCATAAAGATAGCAAGGACGAATCCTGAACCGAGACCACCTACGAGAAGTCCAACTGTTCCGGGTACTCCGATAACAAGCCCTACGACTATCGGAACTATAATGGCAAGTAATGATGGGAAAAGCATCTCTCTCTGTGCTCCCTTAGTGGAGATAGCCACGCAACGAGCATAGTCAGGAGTTGCCTCTCCTGTTAAAATTCCTTTAATCTCTCTAAACTGACGGCGAACCTCTTCAACCATCTTTTGAGCTGCCCTTCCCACTGCATTCATAGTAAGTCCGCAGAAGAGGAAAGACATCATCGAGCCGATAAAGACCCCTGCTATAAGTTTGGGATTCATTGCATTAAGCTGATAATACTCAAGGAAATCGGGGATAGTGGCAGTCGCTACCTCCACAGACCTACCACCTACTTCTATAACATGCTGTCCGATATTTTGTAATCCCACTTTTATCTCCTCTATAAATGAGGCAATAAGTGCCAATGCTGTAAGGGCAGCAGAACCAATTGCAAACCCTTTACCCGTAGCAGCAGTAGTATTTCCAAGAGCATCGAGAATATCAGTCCTCTTCCTTACTTCCGGCTCTAACTTACTCATCTCCGCATTTCCCCCTGCATTATCTGCAATAGGACCATAAGAGTCAGTTGCCAAAGTAATACCGAGTGTAGAGAGCATCCCTACAGCAGCAATACCGATACCATATAGACCTATCCCCATATTGTGTGCTAGAAGCATATTTTCTATATCAAAACCAATAGCACATAAATAGGCTAAAACTACTGCTGTCGCAATAGTTATAACAGGGATAGCAGTAGAAATCATTCCAAGTCCCACCCCCGAAATAATTACGGTAGCAGGTCCTGTATTAGAACTTTCTGCAAGCCTTTTAGTAGGCTTATATGAGTGTGAGGTATAGTACTCAGTGGATTGCCCTATAATAATCCCTGCAAAAAGTCCCACTATCACAGAGCAAGAGATACCCACCCAGTTAGGAAGCTGCAATATATACAATATCCCAAATGTAAATATGGCAATAAGTACGGAACTCGAATTAACTCCAAGTCCCAAAGAGCGAAGCAATTGTTTCATCCCTGCACCCTCTTTGGTCTTAACCAAGTAGATACCGAGAATGGACAATAAAATCCCCACTGCTGCTATTAGCATCGGGGCAAAGACAGCTTTCAACTGAATCTCAGGGTTAAAATAAAATGCAGAGGCTCCAAGAGCAGTAGTGGCAAGGATTGAACCGCAGTATGACTCATAAAGGTCTGCCCCCATCCCTGCAACGTCCCCAACATTGTCTCCAACATTATCTGCAATGGTAGCAGGATTTCGAGGGTCATCCTCCGGAATACCTGCCTCCACCTTTCCAACAAGGTCAGCACCCACATCGGCAGCCTTGGTGTAAATTCCACCACCCACTCTCGCAAAAAGTGCCTGTGTGGAGGCTCCCATACCGAAAGTTAACATTGTGGTAGTTATAACAACAAGCTTTTGAGGCCCTGTAGCATCAATAAAATGATCTAAAATAAGATACCATAAAGAGATATCGAGGAGCCCAAGCCCTACAACCACTAATCCCATTACGGCACCGGAGCGGAAAGCAAGTTTAAGCCCTGCATTTAATGACCTTCTTGCAGCATTTGCAGTCCTTGCAGAGGCATAAGTAGCAGTTTTCATCCCGATAAAACCGGCAAGTCCTGAGAAGAACCCCCCGGTTAAAAACGCAAATGGGACCCAAGGATTTTGGATATGTAAACCATAAGCGAGGAAAGCAAAAAATGCTGAGAGGATTAAGAATACAATGATCACTACTTTGTATTGCTGTTTCAGATATGCCATTGCACCTTTCCGGACATGCGAGGCAATCTCTTTCATAGTAGGGGTCCCTTCACTCTCCTTCATCATCTGCCTATAAAATATATAGGCGAAGATTAGTGCGATGATAGAGGCAAACGGCACAAAAAAGAATAATAGTTCGGTTGACATAATTAGTTATTTGTATAGGTTGTAAAAATTTTTGTTTGTTAGTTTCGGTTCTATGGTTTTGGCGAGATATTTAAGAGTCTCCAACTCTCCTGTGGAGTAAAAAGAGAGTTTTTCTGAACTTAGGTGCTTCTCAGGTAGAGAATCTGCTATCCTTTTAGTTTGGGCTGCAACTGCCGGGGCGGGATTGATTATTTGAACAGAGGGACCGGTAATTTTTCTAATGGACTCCTCTATGAAAGGGTAGTGAGTACACCCAAGCACAATAGTATCGGCTCGGGCATTAATCATATCGCCTATATAAAGAGAGAGCAGGGAGTCAATCTCCTCTCCGGAGGTAATTCCCTGCTCTATAAGTTCAACCAAACCGGTTCCTACCCGTTCTATAACTTTTACATTAGAAGCAAACTTTTCAAGAGTATTATGATATAATGACCCTTTTAATGTATTGGCAGTAGCCAAAACCCCCACCACTCCTGAAGAGGACGTGGTGGCGGCAGGTTTTATTGCGGGTTCGATACCCACGAAAGGGATAGGATATTTGGAACGAAGGTCTCCTATTGCAGCAGCAGTAGCCGTATTACATGCAACCACCACGATCTCTGCCCCCTCACCAATAAGAAACTCGGTTATCTTTTCTGCCCTATCAACTATATATTCGACAGGCTTGGTTCCGTATGGGCAATGTGCTGCATCTGAGACATAGATATACTCCTGTTTCGGCATAATACGATATAATTCGCGCCATACCGATAACCCTCCAACTCCGGAATCGAGTATCCCAATCATTTATTATTTCAAATGTTCATCCAAAAACGAAGTGATCTGATCCTCAGCAAGTTTGCGAGCAATAATATTACCACTTTGGTCAACAAATATATTCTGAGGTATATACCTTACATTATAGCTCTTTGCTACTTGAGTATCCCAATAGTTAAGATCTGAAACTTGAGGCCAAGTCAGTTTATCAGTCTTAATGGCATTATGCCATGAATCAGCCTCTTTATCGAGGGAAACTCCAAGAATTTCAAACCCTTTCTTATGATATGCTGCATAGATTTTAACCAATGTAGGGTTAAAGCGGCGGCATGGTCCACACCATCCTGCCCAGAAATCTATCATGGTAACTTTATTCTTCTTATAAATTTCAGAAAGGGTAATATCATTTCCTTTAGGATCCTTCATCGTGAAATCAATAGCCGGCATCCCAACTTGAAGAGATTTCTCAAGATTAATGGTCTTCTCAATAGAAGCTATCACTTTATTCTCTGCAAACTTAACATCAGCTTTAAAAGGGGCTAACATAGTTTCAGCCTCTTCTATTGATAAATCATTAACTTTTGATTTTAGATTCTGTAAAGCATAATGTGAAAGAGGATTAGCTGCGATTAGCGAATCTTGGAATTTAGTCATTACACTATCCATTTCGTTGTATAGCTTAACGATCTCAGCTCTTCTTTCAGTTGTGGTTTCGGGTAATCTATATTCAGCTAAAGCCTCCTCAAGATTGCTTACTTTATAAAGCTCATCTCGTTTTGTATTTTGTTGGTTATAGAGAGTCTGGGTAGCCCCACCTACAATAACTGCTTTGGAGAAGTCTCCATCTTTAACCTCCACTTTATATTTAGCATTTTCCAAAAATAGAGCAATTCTACCATCAACACCTTCAAATGTTAACCCATATTGTTCAGGAGATAGAACCTCACCTTTAAAAGTAAATTTTCCATCAACAGCATCAGTAGTATCTTTGATAGGGTTTTCCTTATCAAAATTAGAGAGATAAACCTTTCCGGTTTTGAAAGCTGTGCTATCTCCGGAAATAGTACCTTGGATAACATAACCTTTTGGAGCGTTACAAGCTACTATTGCAAGTAGCCCAACAAATAAAAATAATTTTTTCATAAATATGGTATTAATGTGTTAAAAATCCTCGCTTAAAAACCACTCTTTGTACTCCATATACCCGGTGGCATTCTTTTTAGCTGCCTCTCCTATCTCCTTAGACCCCTCTTTTACCATTTTAGCGGGAATACCGGCATATACACCTGGTTCTAAAACCTTATCACTCAGCACTATTGCACCTGCTGCAATAATAGAATTATCAGCAACGACAGCATTGTCCATCAGTATTGCCCCCATTCCCACAAGAACGTTACTCCCAACTTTAGCACCATGAATAATAGCATTATGCCCCACAGAGACATCGTCTCCTATCTCCACAACTGATTTTTTATGGAGCGTATGGAGAACTGCTCCGTCTTGAATATTTACCCTATCCCCTATTATTATTGGATTGACATCACCTCTTAAAACTGCTCCATACCAAATAGAGCAATCGTCTCCTATAACCACATCTCCTATAATAACTGCAGTCTCTGCAAGGAAACAATTATTTCCTATTTTTGGGGTAATACCATTAAGAGTTTTGATAATTGCCATAGGTACAATGATATATTTGCTAAACAATCAACAAAGATAATAAAAAAAAGAGGCGTTGTATATACAACACCCCTTTTTTTCAAAGATTATTAACGTTTATACTACGCCCTGTTCCATCATAGCCTGAGCAACCTTCATAAAGCCTGCAATATTTGCACCTTTAACATAGTCAACTCTACCATCGGCAAGGGTACCATATTTAACACAAGCACTGTGGATGCTCTCCATTATATAGTGGAGTTTCTCATCAACTTCTTTTGCTGACCAAGAAATATGAGCAGCATTCTGAGTCATTTCAAGACCTGAAGTAGCCACACCACCTGCATTAACAGCTTTTCCGGGACCGAAGAGGATCTTAGCATCCTGGAAAGCTTTAATAGCTTCAGGAGTACAACCCATGTTTGAAACTTCGCATACACACCAAGTACCGTTCTTTAGAAGTTCATTGGCGTCATCACCGTTAAGTTCGTTTTGGAATGCACAAGGGAGAGCGATGTCGCACTTAATGCTCCAAGCCTTCTTACCTGCTGTAAATGTAACTCCCTGGAATTTCTCAGCCATAGGTGCCACAACGTTATTGTTAGATGCACGAAGAACAAGCATATAGTCGATCATATCTTTAGTAATACCTCCGGGTATATAACAAACTCCGTCAGGACCTGAAACAGCAACAACTTTTGCCCCTAATTCGGTAGCTTTAATAGCTGCACCCCATGCAACGTTACCAAAACCTGAGATAGCTATAGTTTTATCTTTAAGATTTTTTCCTACTTTATGAAGCATGTGCTCAGTAAAATAGAGGGCACCGAAACCTGTAGCTTCAGGGCGAAGGATAGAACCTCCCCAAGTAGCACCTTTACCGGTAAGAACTCCTGTATTATACTGACGTGCAAGTTTCTGATACATACCGTACATATAACCAATTTCACGTGCTCCTACCCCTACGTCACCTGCCGGAACGTCCTGATCAGGACCTATGCATCTCCAAAGTTCCCACATATATGCCTGGCAGAATCTCATCATTTCACCATCAGATTTTCCAATAGGATCAAAGTCAGAACCCCCTTTACCACCACCCATAGGGAGAGTAGTCAAAGCATTCTTAAATGTCTGCTCGAAACCTAAGAATTTAAGCATGGAGAGGTTAACAGCTTTGTGGAAACGAAGACCCCCTTTATAAGGACCTATTGCTCCGTTAAACTGAACACGGTAACCGATATTGGTCTGAATCTTTCCACTATCATCCACCCAAGTAACGCGGAATGTAAAAACGCGATCAGGCTCAACTATCCTCTCTAAGATATTTGCCTTCTGAAAATCAGGACGCTGGTTATAAACTTCCTCGATAGATTCGAGAACTTCGTGTACTGCTTGCAAGTACTCTTTTTCCTGGCTATACTTAGCTTCGAGCCTAGCCATTACTTCTGATACTTTCATAATAAAAAAATATTTGTTAGTTATTTAATGTGTTAATTGAACTACTTTACTTCCCAAGTTGAACCACTGTGAAGGAGGTCATCCATACAGCGAATTGTCGAATTTTTATAGACCTCTTCCATCTGATCCATAACATTATCGTCATAAGTTTTATCTTTTACATCCCTTATAACACCTAATGCCACAGGGAGTTCAGGATATTTCATATCTATTAGGAGACTATGAATACCAACACTCTGAGAGTGTGCATCGTGAATGAGAATATCACTCTCCTTTACCCCATTTTCCCCAATAGTTACAGCTTTTAGCACCATCCCATCTAAAATGAGCCCTTTATTCCTCTCCTTTCCAAAAATCATCCTCTCACCATGTTGAAGAGTAATGGTTCTATCTGCTCTAAACTCCCTATCTGTAATATTTTTATGAGTTCCATCATTAAAGATAACACAGTTTACAAGGAGCTCCATTACAGAGGTACCATCATGCTTAGCTGCTGCGACCATAATATCTTTAGTGAGGTTAATCTCTACATCTAAACTCCTTGCGAAGAATGTTCCTCTCGACCCCATAACCAAAGCCCCCGGATTAAAAGGATGCTCTACAGTCCCATAAGGGGAGGTCTTAGTAATCATTCCAAGTTTGGAGGTGGGAGAATACTGCCCCTTGGTCAAACCATAGATTTGATTATTAAAGAGCATTATATTAATATCGATATTTCTTCTTATAGCATGGATAAAATGATTCCCTCCGATAGCAAGTGCATCCCCATCACCGGTAGCTTGCCATACGCTAAGTTTAGGATTAGCCACCTTTATCCCTGTAGAGATAGCAGTAGCCCTTCCGTGAATAGAGTGGAAACCATAAGTATCAACATAGTAAGGGGCACGTGAGGAGCAACCTATTCCGGATACAAGAACGTATCTCTCTTTTGAGTAGCCTAATTCTTCCGACACCTCAGGCATAGCTCGAGTTAGTGAAGCTAATACTGCGTGGTCACCACACCCGGGGCACCATCTTACCTCCTGACTACTTTTGAAATCTTGTTGAGTATATTTCATAATAATTTCTATTTTACAAATTACAATATAGCATTAATCGCATCCTTTATATCCTGAACAATAAAGGGCTGTCCTTGAACTTTATTAAACTGATAATAGTGGAACTTTTGATGTTCCGCTCTAAGGTAATTAGCAAACTGTCCGCTATTAAGTTCACAAACTATAATCTTCTTGAAATTTGAGAAGACCTTTTCTGTATTCTTAGGGAGGGGATTAATATAGTCAAAGTGTGCAAGTGAGACACTCTTTCCCTCTGCATGAAACTCTTTAACGGCAGAATAGAGGTGCCCAAATGTTCCTCCCCATCCTACTATCAAGACATCCCCCTTCTTCTCACCAATCACCTCTACATCTGGAATATAATTAGCAACTCTTGCTACTTTTTCAGCCCTAACCTTAACCATCATTTCGTGATTAACAGGATCTGAGGAGATTACCCCTTCCGGAGTCTTCTCTAACCCCCCTACTCTATGTTCAAGACCGGGAGTACCCGGTAACGCCCACATTCTTGCAAGTTTCTCCTCGTCTCTAATATATGGTTTATATTTACCCTCACAAGAGGTTATAATACGTGGTGTAATTTCAGGATAATCACTCATTGAAGGAATTTTCCATGGCTCAGATCCGTTTCCAAGGAACCCCTCAGTAAGGAGTATAACAGGCATCATGTGCTCTAAAGCATATTTAGCAGCATAGAAAGCTTTATCGAAACAGTCTGATGGGGAGTGAGCTGCCATAACCATAATAGGGCACTCTCCGTTTCTTCCATAAAGGGCCTGATTTAAGTCTGTCTGCTCTGTTTTAGTTGGTATCCCTGTCGAAGGACCGGACCTCTGAACATCCACAATCACTAACGGAAGTTCTGTTATCATAGCAAGACCAAGAGCCTCTGATTTAAGAGAAAGACCTGGTCCTGAAGTAGTAGTAACTGCTAATGAGCCGGTGTAGGCTGCCCCTATTGCTGTACAAATACCTGCAATTTCATCTTCACACTGAAGTGTTTTAGCACCAAGGTATTTATGAAGAGCCAACTCTTCTAATATGGAGGTGGCAGGGGTAATGGGATAAGAACCACAGAAAAGAGGACGTCCGGACTTTTCTGAAGCTGCTAAAAGTCCCCAAGCCGTAGCCTGATTACCATTTATATTACGATACATACCTTTCTCCTGTTTTGCAGGCTGAATGGTGTATGTATTAGGAATAGCATGTATATTACTTGCATAGTTATACCCATCTTTCAATACTTTTTTATTAGCATCGATAAGGATAGGTTTCTTCTTAAACTTATCTTCAAGATAATCAAATGTATAATCAAAGGAGCGATTAAAGAGATAATAACACATCCCAAGAGTAAACATATTTTTACTTCTATCAATTGACTTGGGATCGAGACCACTCTCTTTCAAACTCTCTTTTGTAAGGGTGGTAATAGGGGAGAAAATAATATTTCTATCCTCTATCTTAAGTTCCGTAATAGGATCATTAGTCTTAAAACCTGCTCTCTGAATCCCTTTTTCATCAAAAGCATCTTCATCTAAAATAATAGTGGCTGTACTCTTCGTCCATTTGGCATTTGCTTTTAAAGCTGCCGGGTTCATTGCTACCAAAACATCACAAAAGTCCCCGGGAGTATTGACCTCCACGCTTCCAATATGCACTTGATAGCCGGATACCCCTGAAACTGTCCCTTGGGGAGCACGAATTTCAGCGGGATAATCAGGGAAAGTGGATATTTCATTTCCAAATACTGCAGAAGAATCGGCTAACAATGTGCCTGTTAACTGCATTCCATCTCCGGAGTCTCCGGAGAAACGGATAACAACATTTTGAATATCAATAATTTTGTGCTGCATTTTTTGAATAAATTAATCGTACAAATATAATGTTTATTTATTGAAGAAAAAAAATAATAATAACAATCTATAACAATTATGGCATCAAATATTATTATTTGATGCCACAATCACTATATTAGTTTAATTCTAAAACTATAGTTGTTGTGAAAATCCCTTATTTCCCTTTATTAGTAATCTTCTTATCAAGAGGGATATTAAGTGCTTTCTTTACCATCTCGGTAACATCCACACTCACACTTTCATTTACATAAGGGAGTCCGGAAGCAGAGATATCAAAAATATAGGTGAATTTATTCTCCTTACCAACTTTCTTTAAAGCATCATTAGCCTTAACGTAAATGGGTTTAAGTAATTCTGCCTGTTTTTCCTGGAGCTCCTGCTGGGCAGACTGCTGGAAGTTTTGAAGCCTCTGCTCCATCTCTTGTAACTCCTTCCCTTTGGTTTCGAGAACTGCAGGTGTCCAATTAGCACTCATCTGCTGATAGGTGTTGTACTTTGTATAAAACTCATTCTGCATCGAAGTAAATGTTTCCTGCAATTCAGCACTATATTTTTCAAGCACTAATGAAGCAGAGTCCATCTCAGACATGAGATAAATAGTCTCTTGAAGGTTAATATGTCCGAACTTAAACTCTTGTGCACTTTGTGCGTTAATCGAAGTCGTCACTCCGACAAAAAACAGGATTAAAACTGTTGCGATTTTTTTCATCATAAATATTGCTTAATAATTTTTCTATAATTCTTTTACTACTTCAAGACTAAGGTCGGCTGCTGCATCTTTATAGACAACCCCTTGTATGGCTGCTAAATCTATAATAATAACATAACCTCCCGCTTTTGCCACTTTTTCTATGGCCTGTTCCACTTTTTTCTTAATCGGATCGAGCAATTCTGATGATTTTTTGGACATAACTCCATCCTCCCCAAAATATACTTTCTGTTTCTCCTTAACTCCCCTCTCCAACTCGATTATTTCACTCTCCCTCATCTGTTTTTCACGCTCGGTAAGTTTAGGCCTGTCTGCCTGATAACTTTTATATGCAACATCTACTTTACCTGACTCACTTTCAATGAGAGTCATATATTTTTTTCCTAACTCCTCAAGGTTCTTCTGGACTGCAACATATTGAGGGATTTGATTTAATATAGTTTCGGTGTTAACATATCCAACCTTCTGAGCGCTAACAAAAGGCAAAGATAAAAATAATCCAATAAGTAATAAAAATGTCCTCTTCATAATATTATTTTTTAGAATTGTTGTCCCATAATGAAGTGGAAGTTAGAACCACCTCTTGTTTTAGTGCCCACAGGGTCAAATCCCCACGCCCAGTCTATACCTAGCAGACCAACCATAGGAAGCATTACACGAACCCCCACACCGGCTGCACGTTTTATCTGGAAAGGATTAAAATCTCTTATATCTGACCATGCATTACCCCCCTCTAAGAAGAGAAGCGCGAAAATGGTGGACTGTGGCTGAAGAACGATAGGGTAACGTAATTCGACTGTGAACTTATCATAAACATGCCCCGCATAAGCCCCATTAATAATAGGGGTCAAAGAGTAATTTTCATACCCCCTTTGAGAGATAATCTCAGCTCCATAAGTGTTATAACCCGACATACCGTCTCCTCCGACCTGATACCCTTCAAAAGGTGAATAACCTAATTTCCTATTATAATAACCTAAATAACCGAACTGTGCACGAGTCATTAAGACTAAATCACCTACTAATTTAGTGTATAAGGCTCCTTTAAATGACCATTTATGATACTCAATCCATTTATACTTCTTTTGGTCTGTCATATTCTTGTAATCAGTATCGTCAGGTCTGAATGCAGAGTATGGTGGAGTTAACTGTAGTGAGAGAGTAAAGTCAGAGCCTTCTCTGGGATAGATAGCCTGGTCTGTAGAATTTCTATTAAGTGTGACCTTATAACTTATATTATTGGATTTACCATTAGAGAAGATAAAGTTATACTGCCAATCCTTTAAATTATATGTCTGCCAACTAAGTTCATGATAAAGCACGAAATAGTTATCGGGCCATTTTAATCTACTACCGAGAGAGGCAGCTAAACCGTAAACTTCCATATACTGATTTGCATTTAGATAGTAGTAGTAGGAGTTTGTCTGTTTAGTATAATAAGCGGAAAGATTAAGAGATGTGGGTTTTTTTCCAAAGAGCCACGGCTCCATAAAACTTGCAGAGAATGCAGTATAATAAGAACCATTCGTTTGGAATCTAATAGATAGAGACTGTGCATCTCCAAGTGGAACTGGTCTCCATGCCCCCTTGTCAAAGAGTTTTCTCGCAGAGAAGTTATTAAAACTAACCCCTACTGTCCCCACAAATGAATAACCACCCCATCCTCCGGAGAGTTCAAGTTGACTATTAGGTTTTTCTTGAACATTATAAGTAACATCTACTGTGTTATTTAACTGGTTTGGTATGATAGAGAAGCCACGTGCAGCATCTGTCGCATACTCAGGATCGAAATGTCCCATAGAAGAGATTTCTCTGATAGACCTCTCTAATACTGACTGACTATATAGATAACCGGGCTTTGTAAAGACTTGTCTCCGAACAACCCTCTCATTAGTAATAGTGTTACCATTTATTATAATATTGTTAAAGACGGCCGGTTTCCCCTCGACCATTCTCATTTCGATATCCACAGAGTCTTTATCTATATTGACCTCAACAGGGATAACATTAAAAAAGAGGTACCCTCTGTCTCTATATAACGAGGCCACATCCATCTGAGTCTTTTTCCCATCACCGTAGAGCCTCTTCTCCATTGTTACCACATCATAAACATCACCTTTGGAGATTTTCAAGACTAAGTTTAACTCCTCTTCAGTATAGAGGGAATTACCTGTCCATTTTATATTTCTGAAATGATATTTTTCCCCCTCATCTAATTCGAATTTAATACCGAGCCTTCCATCTTCAATATAATAAATGGAGTCGCGGACTATTTTGGCATCTCTGTAACCAGCTTCATTAAAAGCACTTATAAGAGACTTCTTGTCTTTTTCGTACTCTTTATCATTGAATTTTTTAGACTTAAAGAAGTTGGTCAGACGCATATCTCTGGTCTTGTCCATAGAACGGGCAAGTTTCCCCTCCGAGACATTATTATTCCCTTCAAAGGTTATCTTTTTAATTTTAACTTTTTTCCCTTTATCGATATCAAAAGTTACCCTTACGGCATTTTTAATAAGGGTGTCATTCTCCTGAATAACATTTACCTTAGCATTTATAAAACCCTTCTCTTTGAAATAATTTTTAATAATCCCTGTGGAAGACCTTATTACATACTCCGAAAGTTCACTCCCTCGTTTAAGACTCATCCTCTCCATTAAGTCAGTCTGCTCCGAATTTTTAATGCCTCTAAAACTCCAGCGCGATACTCTCGGTCTCTCCTGAAGATCAAGTCTTAGGAAAGCTGTATCTTTTTCCGCTGATAGTGAATCTATATAGAGGGCAACACTCGAAGTAAATCTTTGAAGATAGATTCTCTTTAAAATATCCGAAATCTCCTCACTCGGGATAGTTATGGTCTGCCCCTCTTGAATACCGGTCAAAGCAATAACTTGTTGTTTCCCTAAATACTTAATTCCGGTTACTTCCAACCCCCCTACAATATATTGTTTAGGTTTGTCGTAATCGACAATTATTCCATTATCTCTCTCTTTTTTAGTCTCCTGTCCTTTTAAGATTACAGGAAAAAGTAGAAGTGCAATAAGTAATATCGTTCTAATATTCATTCGGACAATGATTCTAAATTATTTGGTCACTTGTCTTTCCATATCGTCTCTGGCGAGAACTGTAACTCTCGAGAGCGGCACGAAAGTCATTTTTGCGAAAATCGGGCCAAAGGATATCGGTAAAGTAAAATTCAGTATAAGCTGTCTGCCAAAGCATAAAATTGCTGATTCTCTGCTCTCCACTTGTTCTAATTAACAAATCGGGGTCAGGAATGCCGTAGGTGGCAAGATATTGCTCAAATAGAGGTATTGTAAGGGGTGGGAACTCCTCCCCTTTAATAGCAGACTTAACTCTCTCTTGAGTGTATCTCTCAACGGCTTGAAGTATGTCCCACTTACCACTATAGCTTAAAAAGACTATTAGAGAGAGTCCGTTATTCTCTTTGGTCTCCTCTATTGCAATATCAACTTCATTTAACAACTCTTCTGAAAGTCGGCTTCTGTCTCCGATAACTAAGAATTTAATATTGTTCTTCCTAAAAGTAGGCTTTTCATCTATAATAGATCTAACCATCAAGGACATAAGCGCAGAGACCTCCTCCTTAGGGCGATTCCAGTTCTCTTCAGAAAAGGCAAAGAGGGAGAGGTATTTAATTTTATGTTCAACAGCAAACTCAGAGCAGGCTCGAACAGATTCAGTCCCTATATTATGTCCCTCTATCCTATCTAATCCCCTCTGACGAGCCCATCTTCCATTTCCATCCATTATAATGGTAACATGTGTAGGTATCTTTAATTCTTCCATATACTAAGCATTGTTTCTTTTATCTTCACCCCATAATAGTTTTTCGTTCAAAGCCGCAAAGAAGCCAAAGTCCGAAAACTGAATACAATTCACAGAGTAATCCCCTTTGGAGAGCATCATCTTCTCTGATGAATCTATCATCACTGAACGGTTATCAACTGAAAGTACGACATTTGAAGATTTAGATATAAGGTTAATTTCTATATGACTATCATCCGAAATAACTATGGGTCTAATATTCAAATTATGAGGAGCAATAGGGGCGATAATAAAAACATTCGACCCTGGAGCTACTATAGGACCACCCACACTCAAAGAGTAAGCGGTAGATCCGGTCGGGGTCGAAACAAGAAAACCATCAGCCCAAAAAGTGGGGATAACCCCTCCATTTATTTTAATCTCCACCCCCAACATATAAGGTGAGGTTCTCTGAACCGAGATCTCATTAAGTGCGTAAGGGTAAAATTTATCAGTGAGACCTTCTATAGAGAGTTTTAATAAGGAGCGGGGGGAAAGTATATAGTCCCTCTCTATCAATGAACTCATCCATTGATTTTCATTTTCAGAGACACGCGCAGAAGTAAGGAAACCAAGTCTTCCAAAATTAATTCCGGCAACAGGAATACCCGTATCACGAATACAAGAGATAGAATTAAGGAATGTACCATCGCCACCTAGAGAGAGAAGCATCTCTACCCCCATAGGAAGATTCTCACGCGAGTCAAAAAGATCTCCTGAAGGGACAGCAATCCCATTTTTCTTCAAAAAAGCTAAGAAAGGGGCATAATAACAAAACTTTCCACCCTTTGATGAAAGGGTTTCAAGCAGTAGTAATAATTTATCAATAGACTTTATGTCTATCTCTCCTCCAAATAAAGCTATGTACATAATTAAATACAAAGATGAGCTAAATTTCTTTTATAATTTATACTTTTGTAAAAAAAATAAACAACAATGACCAGATTAAGCGTCAATATAAATAAGTTTGCCACCCTCAGAAATTCGCGAGGTGGAAATCTACCAGATGTATTAAAAGCTGCTCTTGACTGTGAGAGGTTTGGAGCTCAAGGTATTACAGTTCATCCAAGACCTGATGAAAGACACATTAGATACTCGGATGTTACTCTGTTAAAACCCATTTTAACTACCGAATTTAATATCGAAGGAAACCCCATACCTTCATTTATAGAGCTTGTTCTTAAAACTCTTCCGGCACAAGTAACTCTCGTCCCTGATGCACACGATGTGGTAACTTCAAATGCAGGGTGGGACACCAAGACCAATAAAAAATTCCTTATTGATACCTGTAAGATTTTCAAAGAGCACGGAATAAGAACTTCTATCTTTATCGACCCCAATAAAGAGATGATTAAACATGCCGGGGATATAGGGTGTGACAGGGTGGAGTTATATACCGAGGCATACGCCTCAGAATATCATATAAACAGGGAGAAAGCAATAGAGCCTTATCTAAATGCAGCAGAGGAGGCTCAGAGGGTCGGGCTTGAACTTAACGCAGGACACGACTTGAATTTAGATAATCTGAAATACTTTAAAGATATGGTACCAAATTTGCTCGAAGTCTCGATAGGACACGCATTGGTTTGCGACTCATTATATCTCGGTTTAGAAAATACAATTCGTCTGTACCTACGTGAACTAAACAATTTTTAACTATATTTGCACACTTATTTAATTATTAATTAATCATTCAGTAATGAAAAAATTTTCACTTATATCCAACATCGTTCTTGCAGTCGCTGTTGTAGCTCTTTTTATCTTATTTTTCACAGGTAAATCATCCTCAAAAGCAAGGGAAACCAACTCTGAATTTGCAGGGGAAGTAGCCCAAAAAGGGGATATTGTCTATATTCAAATTGACACCCTGATTCATCAGTATGACATGTTCAACGACCTTAGGTCAGAACTCGAAGGGAAATTTACTGCCATCCAGGCAGACTTAAACAAAAAAAGTAGAGCTTTTGAAAATGATGCAAAGGATTTTGAAGATAAAATGAATAAAGGGCTATTGACAAGATCTCAGGCTGAGAGTATGCAAAACTCCCTTGTTGGCCGTCAACAGCAGCTTCAAAAATTCTCTCAGGAAAAACAGATGGAGATGTCTGAAGAAGAAGCCGTTTTAGTTAATAAAGTGATGGATGCCATCAAAACTTATATTGCCACCTACAACGCTGAACATCAGTATGCTCTAATTCTAACCTCCTCTGCCACCACGAATGTGGTTATTAATGGCAACAGCTCTTTGGATATTACACAAGATGTCCTTAAAGGTCTGAATGAAAATTATATTAAGACAAGAAACAGTAAGAAATAAATAAATTGAGAATAGCGATTTTATCTTGTTTCTATCCCTATAGAGGTGGGATTTCACAGTTCAATGCTTCCCTATTCAATGAACTGAGTAAAAGACACACGGTAGCCGCTTTTAATTTTAAAAGACAATATCCAAGCTTCCTCTTTCCGGGGAAAACTCAATATGTAACTGAAGAAGATAATGCCGTACGCGTAGAGTCAACTGCTCTTCTCGATACGGCAAATCCTTTTTCATACCTCTCCACTGCAAAGAAAATAAGGGAGTGGGAGCCGGATTTACTTATAATGAGATATTGGATGTCGTACTTCGCGCCATCTCAAGGATATGTAGCTAGACATATAGGAGAGAAATGCAAAGTTATCTCGATCCTCGACAATGTAATTCCACACGAACAGAGATTCTTCGATAAACCATTTACCTCTTATTACTTAAAAGGGAATGATGGATTTGTTGTCCTCTGCGATGCGGTTAAAGAGGATCTACTTTCATTCAAACCTGATGCTAAATATACAGTCTCCCCACACCCTCTCTACTCCCATTTTGGGAATCATGTACCAAGAGAAAAGGCATCGGCTGCACTGAATTTAGATCCAACCAAAAAAAACCTACTCTTCTTCGGGCTAATTAGAGAATATAAAGGACTTGATCTGCTAATCGAAGCTTTTTCAGAGCTTGACGACTCATATCAATTAATAATAGCCGGAGAGCCCTATGGCTCATTCGATAAGTATCAACAACTTATAGACGCCTCCCCTCTAAAGGATAATATAAAACTCTTTGACAGATATATACCTGACACAGAAGTTCCACTCTTCTTCTCTGCTGCCGATGTCTGCGTTCTCCCATACAGAACTGCGACTCAAAGCGGAATCAG
Source organism: uncultured Muribaculaceae bacterium (assembly GCA_964642235.1). GTDB lineage: Bacteria > Bacteroidota > Bacteroidia > Bacteroidales > UBA932 > CAYSND01. The sequence continues at coordinate 16,719 of CAZXOP010000001.1, read as the reverse complement.
CTCTATATCATACCACTTTGAGGTGCCACTAATTACCACCTCTGTAGGAGGACTTAAGGAGACAGTGGGAGATAGGGGAACAGGAATAGTAGTTGATGAGGTCTCCTCATTCGCTATTAAGGTAGCCATCAAAAATTATTTTAAGGACAACACCCTAAGGAAATGGCTTAGAGCCGGCATACTTATGGAGAAACAGAGACTCTCTTGGGGGAATTTCAGTAACGATTTAATGACTCTATATCATAAATTATAAACTATCATGGAAGCAATTTTAAAAACCGATTTCAATTTTAAAAAACAGACTGCAAAATATGTGGGAAAAGTTCGCGACGTATATACCATAGATAATGATATTTTAGTAATGGTGGCAACAGACCGAATCTCTGCTTTCGATGTTGTATTGCCTAAGGGTATTCCATATAAAGGACAAGTGCTAAATCAGATAGCCTCTATGTTCCTAGATCATACGTCTGATATAGTTCCAAATTGGAAGATTGCTTCACCGGACCCTGTAGTAACAGTAGGATATAATTGTCCCGGACTTCCTATTGAGATGATAGTAAGAGGATACCTCACTGGGAGTTCTTGGAGGAGTTATAAATCTGGAGCACGAGAAATTTGCGGAGTGAAAATTCCTGATGGAATGAGAGAGCATCAAAAGTTTGAGAGACCTATTATTACCCCCACAACAAAAGCTGAAATAGGGGCTCACGATGAAGATATCTCTAAAGAGGAGATTCTTAAACGCGGACTTGTATCCGAAGAGGATTATGCAAAGCTCGAAAATTATGCTTTGGCACTATTTGAAAGAGGCTCAGAAATGGCAGCAGAGAGGGGGCTTATCTTAGTGGACACCAAGTATGAGTTCGGAAAAAGAGATGGTAAGATATATCTCATTGACGAGATTCACACACCCGACTCCTCAAGATACTTTTATGCAGATGGTTATCAAGAGAGATTTGATAAGGGAGAGACACAGAAACAACTCTCAAAAGAGTTTGTAAGAGAGTGGCTTATGGAGAATGGATTCTCCGGACAGAAAGGGCAAAAACTTCCTGAGATGGACAAAGAGAGAGTTAGAAGCATCTCTGAAAGATATATTGAGCTTTATGAAAATATAACAGGCAAGGTATTTGTAAAATCAAAGTATGATGAAAATTTATATGAGAGAATTGAAACAAATATTGATAACATGCTTGCAAGATTGATATGAAGAGGGTATTGATTATATTCTTTATTTTTTTTACTCCTCTAATAATTACTGCTCAGGAATTCACCCCTACCCCTGTGGAAATCTCCAAAGAGAAAGTAAATATTAAAGGGAATTACTACTATGTACATAAGGTGCTTGCCGGACAGACTTTATACTCTATAAGTAAAGTTTATGCTATCTCGGTTGAAGCATTGATTGAATCGAATCCTGATCTCAGTCAAGGACTAAAAACAGGTAGTTTAATCTATATTCCCATCATCAATAATAATATAGTCTCCATTTCTGCAAGAAATACGAAAGAATTACAACAGGAGTTAACCACTGCTGAGAAGAGAGAGGGGGACGAAATTAAATATAAGCAACATGCTGTAAAGTGGTATGAGAACATTGATGATATTGCCCATAAATATGGTGTAAGTCGAGAAGCTCTTATTGCTTTAAATAAACTCGGGGAAAACCCTGTCATTAAGAAGAAACAAGTACTGCTTATCCCCGATAAAGATTATAAAATTATAACTGATGATGTTGTAGTAGTAGAAGAGCCTGTTGCAGAGGGGGTAAAAGACCACGTAAATGATAAACAAGTTTATAAATATAACGCACGTACGTATAAAGTCTCTTTGGTACTCCCCTTCAACACTTCGGCAGGTACAGACAATGCAAATGTAAATCATATCGATTTTTATTCAGGTGTGCTACTTGCAATGAAGGAGATGAAAGAGAAAACAGTCGGAAAATTTACTCTTAATGTGGTGAATATGAGCGACTATCTTAATATGTCCGACATGTTAAACTCTGGGATATTAGAAGGGAGTGAGCTAATTATAGGTCCTGTGATGGAAAAGGATTTAGCAGACATTTCCATCTATGCCGAGAAAAAAAGAATCCCTATAGTCTCACCAATGGACCACAAAGCAGAAAAATTTGCGGTTAATAATCCTTTTTTCTTCCAATTCCCTGTATCTAACGAAACTGTAATAAACGGATTAGTAAATCAACTAAAAGATAAACAGAACTCCCGCTCCAAGGTCTTGGTAATCTCCGAAAACGGAACCCAATCATCCACTTTAGTTACTTCCACTCTATCAAAATTAAAGGAGAATGGGATAAAATATGACTCCCTCTCTTATGGAATACTCCAAGGTAGGATAATAGATGAGGCTATTGTTAAAAAACTCTCAAGTAGCAATCTTAATAAAGTATTTGTAGTCTCTGAAAGCGAAGCTTTTGTAAATGATGTTTTAAGAAATCTCCATGTTATAGCCAATAGGAATGTCTATTCCCTGGAAGTTTATGGACTACCAAAGTGGAAAAACTTTGAAATCATTGAATTAGAATATTTCCATCGTCTGAATCTACATCTTTCACTCCAGTATTTTATTGACTACAATGATCCTAAGACCAAGGAGTTTGTAAGTAGTTATTGGGAAACCTTTAATACAGAACCTACTCCATACTCTTTTCAAGGGTATGATATAATAACTTATTTCGTCTCTGCTTTGGGTGAATATGGTCGGGAGTTCCCTACTTATATAAAAAATTACCCAAAAGTACTACTACAGTCCTCAGTTAGTTTTATAAATAGAGAAAATCGCCAGGGATTTGAAAACCAATCCACAAGCGATATTGTCTATGTAAAAAACTGGGGAATAAAGAGACTGTAACTTAAAGAGAGTTGAAATTTTTTAGCCACTCTTTCTCATCAGAGTTTAATAAATCGAAATTAACAACCGATGTATCAATCGGTATCTTCGTCAAGGTCTCAAATTCATAGAATTCATTAAACTCATTGGATATCCAAGGTTTCACCAATATGGTGTTTTCGTGCCTGATACCATGGCTCCCTTCGCAATAAATTCCAGGTTCATTTGAAAGAATCATTCCCGGAAGGAGCTGAGTAGGGTTCTCCTCCATTCTTATACTTTGAGGTCCTTCGTGGACAGAGAGACGATGCCCTATCCCATGTCCTGTACCATGCCAATACATTTTCCCCCCTGCAAAGATAGGCTCACGCGCAAGGATGTCAAGTTGGGCTCCGCGAGTCCCCTTCGGGAACTTTGCCATACTTAAAGCTATCATCCCCTTTAAAACCCTTGTGTAGTCATCTCTCTCCTCTTCGGAGAGTTCTCCCACAGGGATAGTTCTGGTAGTATCGGTGGTTCCGGAGATATATTGTCCCCCTGAATCTACAAGTAAGAAACCTCTCTTTTGGATAACTGAAGCCTCTTCGGGAGAAGATGCAGAGTAATGTGGAAGAGCTGCATTTGCTCCATAAGCCACAATAGGATTAAAGCTCTCCCCTAAGTACTCAGGAGATTCTGCTCTAAATTCCATTATTTTTTCTGCTATATCAAACTCAGTAAGTGGTCTCTTAGCATACTCTTCTTCAGAAAGATTTATAATATTCTCTTCTAAAAACTTAATAAGTTTAACCCAAGCCTCTCCCTCCACCTCATTTGCTCTTCTAAACCCTTCTATTTCAGTCTCATTTTTAACAGCTTTCATCTGGGATATGGCTCCTCCATTACCATAGTCCGACATTACACCGGGAAGATGGGGGTGCTGAAAAGCATTCTCCATTGCTGAAAAATAGTTTTTAGCAGTGACTCTGTTGCCGGAGAATATTCTAATGTACTTATCAGAGAGCCTGAAAATATAGTCTGAGAAGGATTCATAATCTCTTAACTCTACCCCTTGATGAGTCAAATATTTCATTGCCTCAACTGAGAGCATTTCGTGTCTTAAGAAGAGAACTATTTTCTCTCTTGTAACGACAGCATAAGATAAAAAGAGGGGATTATATGGAATATCGCTCCCCCTAAGGTTACAGAACCATGCTATTTCATCAAGAGATGAGACTATATAGACAAATGGGACAGGAGTATCAAGAGCCTCACAAAGTCTCTTATGTTTAGATGACATAGACTCTCCCGCAATAGATTCCTCCATTAGAGTTATACTCTCAAATTCAAGAAGTGGGCGATCCTCCCAAATAGAGCTAAATGGATCTTGAATAAGTGTAAGAGTAAGTGGTGAAAGTTCCTCAACCATCTTAGAGTAGTCTTGATAAGAGAAGAGTTCTTCATCCAAAGCTACTATATCATCCTCTTTTAAGGTCTCCTTTAACCAAGAAGAGATGGAGGGAGTCCCCTCCATTTTAAGTTTCATCAACTCTATACCGCTCCCCTTTAACTCTTTTTCAGCCTGTACAAAATATCGGGAATCAGTCCAAAGAGCTGCTTTCTCAGAGGTCACAACCAATGTACCTGCCGAACCTGTAAAACCTGAAATCTATTTTATGCATTTATAATAATCAGGAACATATTCTCCGAAATGAGGGTCACCGGAAGGGATGATCATTGCTGAAATATCATCTTCTTCCAGCAATGCCATCAAGGCTTTACATTTATCGTTCATACTATCTACTATTCTCGATGTCTTTGTAATAATTATATGTTCCTACTTTAAGTTCCACTGTAGCAGCCTCATCACAAACGATAATCCCCTTGGGGTGCATTTGAAGAACACTTATGGTCCATATATGGTTTATGGCACCTTCCACAGCATGATAGAGTGCACGAGCCTTATTATGACCATTTGCCAATATAAGTACCTCCTTAGAATCCATAATGGTACCAACTCCTACAGTTAAAGCCCTCTTAGGAACTTTATTCACATCATTATCAAAGAAACGGGAATTTGCAATAATAGTATCTGTGGTCAATGTCTTGATACGGGTACGGGAAGTAAGTGAGGAGCCGGGCTCATTAAAAGCAATGTGGCCATCCGGTCCAACTCCGCCCATAAAGAGATCCACTCCACCATAATAGGCTATTTTGTTTTCATATCTTACACACTCTGCCTCTAAATCACGAGCATTGCCATTAAGCATATTGATATTCTCTTCACGTATATCTATATGATTAAAGAAATTGTTCCACATAAAAGAGTGATAACTTTCGGGATGTCCCTCGTCCAAGTCGATATACTCATCCATGTTAAATGTAACGACATTCTTGAAAGATACTTCTCCTGCTTTGTTTCTCCTTATCAGTTCTTTATATGTTCCTAGAGGAGTAGAACCGGTAGGGAGACCAAGAACAAAGGGTTTTTCTGGAGTAGGGGCAAACTTGTTAATTTTATTAACAATATAATTAGCAGCCCACTCGGAAACTTCTAAATTTGATGGTTTAATAATCAGTCTCATAATATATTATTTTTTAAAATTTTCTTTCAATAGCACTTTTGCATTCTCGATGGCCGCATCGCTTAATGAGGAGCCGCTTAACATTCTCGCTAATTCAACTACTCTCTCCTCTTCGGAAAGTAGCTTAATCTTGGTCTTAGCATTAAGGAGACTGTCCATCTCTTTATAGACTAAATAGTGCGCACCGGGCTTACTTGCGATCTGTGGAAGATGAGTAATTGCAAATATCTGCATATTCCGCGACATTTCCCAAATAAGAGACCCCATTTTATCGGCAATCCTTCCGGAAACCCCCGTATCTATCTCATCAAAAACCATAGTAGGAAGCTGTGTGTATTTCGCCATAAGTGCTTTTAATGAGAGCATTACACGAGACAATTCACCTCCGGAAGCTACCTTTGAAATCTCTCCTAATTTCCCGGAACCATTAGCGGAAAATAAAAATCTTAGACGGTCTTCTCCTGAAGAGGTTAATCGTTCACCCTTTAAGAGCTCTACCCTAAATTCGGCATAAGGCATTTCAAGTTCTCTAATAGAAATCTGTAAAGAGTTAGACAAAGCAGGGGCCGCAGCACCTCTTTTGGCAGATAAATCTGCAGCTAACTCCCTTCTCTTCTTATCCAATTCTTTCTCTTCGATTCTCAAAGAATTAAGTCTCTCCTCCTTAGAACCGGAGTTAAGGAGGGATGAGTCGAGTGCTTCCCGCACCTCTATTAAATCCTCTACTGAGGAGCAACTGTGCTTTTTAAATAGTGAGTAGATAAGTGATAACCTCTCCTCCACGATTTGAAGCTTCTCTGGAGAGATGGAGATATCCTCCGAGATTTTATTGATCTCTAACTCTATATCCTCAAGCTCAATTTTACATGCTGAAAGTCTCTCTGAAATACCATCCAGCACCCCCATATATTTGCTCCCTTTGGAAACCAGTGCGGAGGCTTCTTTTAGATTCTGTACCAAAGAGATATCGTATGGGGTTAAAAGTCCGGAGACAGAGTTTAAGATTGTCTTTATCTCCTCTGCATTAGCAAGACGCTTCTGTTCCTGTTCAAGCTCCTCAAGTTCCCCTACCACGAGTTTGGCATCAAGCAACTGCTTAAATTGGAACTCATTATAGTCTGCTTCGGTTGCCTCGGCAGCTATCTCACTCTCTAATTTATTTATCTTCTCCGAAACATCTTTATGCCTTTCAAATATCTTTCTATACTCGAGAAGCAGCTCCCCAGTGCCGGCATAATAATCCAAGACCGAGAGCTGATAATCAGGGTCGGAAAGGAGAAGATGCTCATTCTGGGCATGTATATCGATTATTTTTTTAGAGATAGCAGAGAGCTCCGTTAAAGAGACGGGCTCATCATTCATAAAAGAACGAGATCTGCCATTGGGGGAGATTACCCGCCTAAGGATACAATCATCATCAAACTCTGCCTCAACAACACAGTTTTTGGAGCTATCCATAAAGACTGAGGTATCACTTTTTGTCCCCAAAAGAAGAGTAATAGCTCCTAATAAGATTGATTTACCCGCACCTGTTTCACCGGTTATAATAACAAGCCCATCTGGAAAAGAGATATCCAGATGCTCTATAAGTGCATAATTCTGTATGATTAACTTCCTGAGCATTCCAGCAGTTTTTCTACGTGGTCAACAATATCCTTCGCCACTTCTGCCTTAGATTTAAGAGAGTATTGAGAGACCTCCCCACTATTGGAAATTATGGTAACTTTATTTGTATCCCCTGCAAAGCCTGCCCCTTTATCTTTCAAGGAATTCAATACTATTATATCTAAGTTCTTCCTACGAAGTTTCTCTTTTGCATTTTCTAACTCATTATCTGTTTCAAGTGCAAATCCAATATGAATAGCCCCTCTTCTTTTCTCTCTCCCTAACGCTGCTGCAATATCTTTAGTCGGACTCAATTCCAACATATATTCATCTGTTCCCCTCTTAATCTTCTCCCCTGATTTAGACTTTGGAGTAAAATCCGAAACAGCAGCACAAAGAAGGGTTATATCAGCACCTTTTGAGTACAAAGAGAGGGTCTTTTCATACATTTGATCCGCTGAAAGTACTTTATGAATCTCGATATTGGGAAAATTTGAAGAAAACGAGACAGGACCCGAAACAAGCTCTACATCTGCCCCTCTTGAGGCAAACTCCTCTGCAAGTGCATAACCCATTTTGCCTGAGGAGTGATTTGTTATATATCTCACCGGGTCTATCTCTTCAATAGTGGGACCTGCCGTCATTAAAACCCTCTTTCCACGAAGGGAACCCCCTTGAGAGAAAAGATGTTTAACAAATGAGACAATATTTTCAGGGTCCTCCATCCTCCCCTTCCCTTCTAAACCGCTCGCAAGCTCACCGGAAGCAGGTTCAATTACTGAGACACCACGCTCCCTGAGGAGTTTTAAGTTAAATTGAGTGGCAGAATGTTTGAACATATCCAAATCCATCGCAGGTGCCACTGCCACAGGGCATTTTGCAGAGAGATAAGTAGTAAGAAGGAGATTATCAGCCACACCTGTGGCCATTTTAGCAATTGTATTGGCCGAAGCCGGAGCTATGAGATAGAGGTCAGACCACGCCCCTAACGAGACATGACTATTCCAATCCCCATTTTCAGGGTTATAAAACTCTACAACTATCGGATTTTTAGAAAGGGTAGCCATAGTAAGGGGAGCGATGAACTCTTTAGCCATCTGCGTCATTATAACTTTGACTTCTGCTCCCTCCTTTACTAAAGCACGGACAAGAATAGCAGCTTTATAGGCTGCAATACTCCCCGTTACTCCTAAAAGGATATGTTTCCCCTTCAGCATAACGATTACTCCTCTGCCTTACGATAAAATATCTCTTTGTTTTCAAATTCATTAATTGCCAATAGCGTGGGCTTAGGCAATCTTTCATAGTGCTTAGAAATCTCTATCTGCTCTCTGTTCTCGAAAGTCTCTTCGAGGGTATCTGCATAGTTTGAGAACTCCTCAAGTTTTTGGCTAAGTTCCTGCTTAACTTGAGCGGCTATCTGATTTGCCCTTTTGGCAATTATCATAGTGGATTCATACACGTTGCCGGAAGGGGCAGCAATCTCTGCCAAATTTCTTGTTTCAGTATTTACACTGACTCTCTTTTTTTCCATTGTTTTATATCTATTTTTTCAATACTTCTTGAACTTTTTTATACAATCCGTCAAGCTCTCTCCTATGTCCTGACTCCGGAAATTCTCCGACAAAGTTATAATAGTCATCAGAAAAAACCATATATCTCTCCTTCTGTCTTTGGGGGATACTATTAAATGCATATTTGTAAGATGCCATTGCCGTATAATACATAATATCCTCTCTATAAATATTATCTGCATTCTGTTTTAAAACATTTTTTAGAGCATAGTTTGCAGATTTATACTCTTCTGTGGTATAATAGAGTTTAGCTGCTTCAAATGCTTTCCTATCGATACGCTCATTTAACTCAGAAACCATCTCCTTACACTCTTTCATATAAGAACTATTAGGGTGTTCAGTTATAAACTCATTAATAACTGAAAGAGCCTTATAGGTAGGCATCTGATCCAACTCCCATCTTAAAGTCTGCTGATAGAGGCAGTCAATTCTAAGATATTTAGCCTCCTCTGCAAAAGGGCTTCTTGGGAAGACATTTAGGAATGATTCAAAACAGGGTTCGGCTGCATAAATATCACCAAACTTATAGTGAGAGAGACCTGTATAAAACTGTACCGTATCATCCTGTAGTGTCCCCTTTGTGGCCAATTTAAGGGACTCAAAAAGGGTTGCTGACTTAGAGTACTTCTTCTGTCCATATAACTCAAATGCTGTCTTATATTTCAAATCGACGTCATCGCTTTCGAGCAATGCATCATACTGGCTTTTGCAGGAAGATAAAAGCAAAACCGAGAATAAAATAACTGTAAAAATTCTGTAACGCATCTTGTTTTTTATTTCAATCTGGTCAAATATTAAGCCAAATTATACACTAAGTAAAAATCTCTCCAAATCAAGAGCTGCCATACACCCTGAACCAGCAGCAGTAACTGCCTGTCTGTAGGTAGGATCTTGAACATCACCCGCTGCAAAGACACCAGGAACATTGGTTCTCGAACTCTTTCCTTCAGTTATAATATAACCCTCTTCATTAGTTTTTACCCATTTGCTAAAGAGCTCGGAATTTGGATGATGACCTATTGCGAGAAAAAAGCCGTCAATCTCCTTTTTAATCTCTTTCCCGGACTTGTGAGTAAGTAAAACACCATTTACTCCCATATCATCTCCAAGGACCTCCTTAGTATTACATTCCCATAATACCTCTATATTTGGGGTATTCATCACCCTCTCCTGCATTGCCTTAGAAGCTCTAAGAACATTACGTCTAACTATCAAATAGACTTGTTTACAAAGGCCGGCAAGGTAAGTAGCCTCTTCGCAAGCCGTATCGCCTCCCCCTACAACCGCTACATTTTTCCCTCTATAGAAGAAACCATCACAAGTAGCACAGGCAGAAACACCTTGTCCTCTATATTTCTCCTCTGATTCAAGTCCTAAATAACGTGCAGTAGCACCGGTTGCGATTATTATTGCCTGAGCTAAAATCTCCTTACTCTCATCTATTATGACTTTAAATGGACGTTCAGATAAATCAACGCTACTAACCATCCCCATACGAATATCTGCTCCAAATCTAAGTGCTTGATTTCTCAAGTCCTCCATCATGTCATTCCCATTCGTCCCATTAGGGTAACCGGGGAAATTTTCAATCTCTGTGGTCGTGGTAAGCTGACCTCCGGGCTGAATCCCTTCATAAAGTATTGGTGATAAATTAGCTCTGGAAGCATATATTGCGGAGGTGAATCCGGCAGGACCGCTACCTATAATAAGACATTTGGTTAGTTCTTGTGTCATAATATTATTTAATTTGGACTTGCAAAGTTAAGAAATTTATTTCTAATCCATAACTCTAAACGATATTCCCAAACTAAAATAAAAGACATCCCCCATCTGGCAAAAAGCATAACCCACCATATTCCACCAACAGAGGCAAGTAGCATAAGGTCTTCCAGATTACTATGCGATATACCTATGTGAGTATTAAGCAAGTCCACATCTCGTTTAGTTAGAACCCCCTTTCCTATTTCATCTATCATAGCAGCAGCCCCATAAGCAAGTCCGAGCACATTAGCGATTATCCATAAGAAAGAGCACCTTTTTGGGAGACCAAAAAAATTCAATACGGGACCTAAAAACTTGGAGATCCATTTAATTGCCCCAAAATCAGCTAATAATCTCTGCATAATATTTAGAGCAAAAATCAAAACCGAAATTTTTAATACTAATTTTATGGTCGATATAAGCCACTCCTTAAACATCTGCCAAAAATCAGGATTCTCTAAAAACTGCATAGAGGTCTCCCCTATCACTTTACCCCCGGGCATTAATAAATTCAAAACATAAGCAAGTATAAAGGCAGAGAGTGTCCTTACAATTCCCATTCTAAGTGCTGAAGAGCCTGTTTTCTTCTGAACAGCGGTTTCAACGATAATATTATGTGCACATAAGACCATAACGCTCAATATGGTTATTGAACGTGCATCTAAATTAAGAGTAGCTGCTACTGCTATCGCTGAATAGACATTAACAAAAAAACCGGTAACAAAAGCGAGTGATGCTTCCCCGGGGAGCCCAAGCCTGCTAAAAACAGGTTCTAGAGCCGTGGAGATCCAAGGAAGAATATTAAAATATTTAAGGAAAAGGATAATAAAGGAGACTAAAACAGTGACTTTTAAGATCCAAATACAGGTTTTTAAGGTTCCTGGAAGTACTTCTTTTATTGACTTTAAGGCTTTACGTCCAAATTCATTCATACCTTATTTGGCAATATACATCTTTATTATGTTCTTTAAAACAGGAATATCTATCGGTTTAGAGATAAAATCATTACAACCCGCCTCTAAAGCCTTTTCTCTATCAGATTCGAATGCAAACGCAGTAACTGCTATAATCGGCACATCGGGGGACTCCATTCGAATAAGTTGTGTCGCTTCGAGCCCACCCATTTCAGGCATTTTCATATCCATAAGTATCAGATCAGGCTTGCGTAGAGAGTAGAGTCTGACAGCTTCAACACCATTCACAGCTCTAATAAGAGTATAATCCTTTCTAAGTATGATGTTAAGGAGATCGTAGTTATTATCTATATCCTCTGCCACAAGTATGGACTTTTTCTCCTCCTTTTTATTCTGCCTAACCATTACCTCACTCCCTGAAGAGTTATTATCATCAGCAACGAATTTAGAGATTCCTGAAACCTGCATAGGATTCCCTTTTACATCTCTTTTTTTTATATGATAGTTAGTGATAACAGTCACAAACTTGTCATCCTTGTTTTTTATACGAGTCTTAATGACAGAAGATGATTTAACACCGGTAATTACTTGAGTAAAGTCCTCCCTTATCCTTATAACCTCTTCAGGAGTGATCCTTGAAGCTAAAGCATCCTCAGTAAAGGCAAGGCTCTTGATACCCATCTCTTCTAATATATAGTCATTGGAAATCTCCTTACTTACCTTAAACTCGTTGACTTGTGGGTAGAAACTCCAAAGAAGAAAGTCATCAATACCGGATAAGAGGGTGAGGTGAGAGAGTGTGTCATTTAGAGAACTTTCTGTTCTCGACAACTCCCCAATATCGAGGATAAGACCATATATCACCGGATTCCTCAAATCTTGGTCAAGAGTCCAACGGCAGCTATAAGACCTCTCTTCTCCACCCATATTAACATCATAGGAGTATTCGAAAACAACACCTGCTTTAGGCTCAACCAAAGTAAGATGCCACTGTTCCCTCAACATTTTTCTATCTTTTTCGGTCATAGTGGCAAGATAGTCTTCAAACCTGCCAAGTTTAACAGAACTATCCATGTGTTTGCCCGTAAGCTTCCAGAAGTTATCAGAGAGAGTGTATGTACCTGTATTTACATCGAATTGCCAATAATAGAGTTTACCTAAAATAGAGATATTTTCCCACCTCTTCTTTGATTCACTTGCATCTATAAGGTTATTAAAAACATCCGTATTATTAATCAGCTCCACCACATAACCATCTAAACGACCATTGGAGAGGAGAGTTTTAATGGAAACTTTTATAAAATGGTGTTCAACTATACGCTTTGAGGGGAAGATTTTTAAGATAGCTCCTGTCTCTTTATGACAAAGAATATCAAGTGTAACTGAGCCTGTATTCGAAAGTCTCTCCCTATGATTACTTGATAATAAACCCATTTCAAATAGAGAGCTCTTAGGATTCTCTAGCTCTGGTATTGAGTAATTCTCTGAATAATAGCTATTTGTAGAGACTAGATACCCCTTCTTATCATAAAAAAGAAGGGCGATATCCAAATAATTGGAAAACTCTATGCAGTCAATATCTTTAATCATATAGTCGCTTAACTAAAAATCGATTTTAACGGGATCTTCAACACCCAATATATAACAAATCAATCCTCCTCTACTCTCTTCTCAAGTTTTATCCCTAATTTCTATAAACCTATCACTAAGCTTATAGAATAATCGGAGTATGCCGTGATTTTCACAACTAATACCCCAATTTTATAATTGGCGTGCAAATATATTAAATAATGGAGTTAAAAAGAAATTTATCTAAGCTTTTTTTTATATTTCAATTATTATTTATATTTTTGACAGCAACATTTCTAAATTATATTAATAAAACAAGATGACTACAATTAAAGGAACACAAACAGAGAAAAATTTACTCCACTCTTTTGCAGGAGAATCACAAGCAAGAAATCGCTATACTTACTTTGCAAGTGTAGCTAAAAAAGAGGGATATGAACAGATTGCTGCCATTTTTTTAGAGACTGCAGAGCAGGAGAAAGAACATGCAAAGAAATTTTTTAAATACTTGGAAGGAGGGATGGTAGAGATAACAGCCTCGTTCCCGGCGGGAACTATCTCAACGACAGCCGAGAATCTCGCTGCTGCCGCTGCCGGAGAGCACGAAGAGTGGGCAGAAGCTTATCCTGCTTTTGCAGAGATAGCAGAAAAGGAGGGGTTCCATGAAATAGCCACTACTTTTAAAATGATTGCTAAAGCTGAAGCAGAACACGAAGCTCGATATAGAAAACTATTGAAACGATTAGAGGAGAATCAGGTATTTAGTAGGGATGAGGCAATTGAGTGGCAGTGCAGAAACTGTGGTTTCGTACATAAAGGTAAGAATGCACTAGAAAAATGCCCCGCTTGTCAGCATCCACAAGCATATTTTGAGCCAAAAAAGGAGAATTTATAATTGTATATTTCAGATGAGATATATTGCTATTTTATTGCTATTTCTCTCTATGACACTCTCTGCCCAGCCTAAGGTAATAGCTCACCGCGGGTATTGGGACTGCGAAGGGTCTGCACAAAACTCACTTGCCTCATTAATGAAGGCTCAAGAGATAGGGGTCTATGGAAGTGAGTTCGATGTGTGGATTACCTCTGACGGAGTTGCAGTGCTTAATCACGATGCTGCTTATCAGGGAGTTGTCATTGAAACTTCTAAGTTTGAGGATTTAAAAGGATTAAGATTAAAAAACGGGGAACCACTTCCCACCCTCGAACAATATTTTGAACAAGGAGTTAAGCACCCTGAGGTTAAACTTATTCTCGAGCTTAAAACTCACTCATCTGCTGAGAATGAGGAGAGGGCAATAGCCGAAGTAGTAAGACTTGTGGAAAAATATGGTTTTTTTGAGAATATTCCTGAAGGGGGTTCACCTCAGATAGAGTTTATCTCTTTCAGTTTTTCCACTTGCCAAAAATTTGCCAAGGCTTTTCCAACTGCTGAAGTAGCTTATTTACGTGGAGACATTTCCCCTAAGAAGGTAAAGAGAGGGGGAGTTCCTGCTATTGACTATAATCATATCATAATATCTAATAACTCCCACTGGGTAAAACAGGCCCATAGGAACGACATGAAAGTAAATGTGTGGACTGTCAATAGTGAGTTTCTAATTAAGGCAATGATAAAGGAGGGGGTGGACTTTATTACCACTGACAACCCTGTTGTTGCCTTGGAAATGTGTAAAAAATAAAAGTTTTTATTTATTTCAATTTTATTTCCTACTTTTGAAAGTTGAATTAAAATATTATTACTAATAATCTAAAAAATACCTTCATGAACGACACTAAGAAAAAAAATTATGCATTGCCTATTGCGATGATGTTTGCTCTATTCTTTATGATCTCCTTCGTTACCGGGCTTCAAAACCCCTTCGGAGTTATCGTTAAGAATCAATTCGGAGTCTCCAACTTTATGTCGCAGCTTGGTAATGCTGCAAACTTCATTGCTTACGCCTTTATGGGGATTCCCGCAGGTTTACTACTCTCGAGAATTGGCTATAAAAAGACTGCCCTTTCAGCTATTATGGTTGGATTTATCGGAGTCGGAATAACTTATCTTTCAGGACTTGCCGGAAGTTTTGGTGTTTACCTCACAGGAGCATTTATTTCAGGTTTCTCTATGTGTATGCTTAACACCGTGGTTAACCCTATGCTTAACACTCTTGGAGGTGGCGGCAAAAAAGGTAATCAACTAATTCAGTGGGGAGGTTCCATTAACTCAATAGGTGCTACAATAGTTCCTGTATTAGTAGGGGCTTTGATGGGAAATGCCGCTCAGGCAAGAATTTCCGATGCTACTCCTGCCCTATTCCTCGCTATGGGAATTTTCGTATTGGCATTTGCTACCCTCTATTTTGTAAATATACCTGAACCTCACATGGCTGCTAAAGTTAAAAGTGTCGTAAAGGATAAACATAGTGCTTTCTCTTTCCGTCACTTCGTATTTGGAGCTATTGCCATTTTCCTTTATGTAGGGGTTGAAGTTGGGATTCCTAACATGGCAAACCTCTTTATGACCACCGGAGGTGAAGGTTTTGCTGCCATTGATGCTGCTGTTGCAGGGACTGTAATTGGAACTTATTGGTTCCTTATGATGATAGGTCGTATCGTGGGAGGGGTAATCGGAGGAAAAGTTTCGAGTAAAGCGATGTTAAGCATTGTCTCTTCATTAGCATTGGTGTTGGTTTTAATTGCCATTTTTGCACCTACCACAATGGTTAAAATGCCTGTATTCAGATCAGATATCTCTGTTGGAATGGAATCTGTTCCTATGAATGTTCTTTTCCTTGTTCTCTGCGGACTCTGTACCTCAGTTATGTGGGGTAGCATATTTAATCTTGCCGTAGAAGGACTTGGAAAATATACTGCTGCTGCTTCAGGTATCTTTATGATGATGGTTTGCGGTGGAGGTATTCTTCCTTTGATTCAAGGAGCTGTTGCCGATGCAAGTAATTATCTAACAAGCTACTGGGTGGTATTTGCAGGGATTGCATTTATACTCTTCTTTGCTCTTATAGGATCAAAGAATGTTAATAAAGATATAGTAACCGAATAATATAAGTAATATGGAAAAACCTTTCGTAATAGGTATAGACATTGGGGGACAATCCACCAAAATGGGGGTTGTTGATGCAAGAGGCAATATTCAAGTGCAAAGTGTTATCTCTTCACTCCAGAAGGACCTCGCTTCGTATCTGGACGATTTGACAACAGCTCTTAGGGACCTAATTGGTAAAATTGGGGGAAAAGAGAAGATAAAAGGGATAGGAGTGGGTGCTCCGAATGGGAACTATTATAAAGGATCCATCGAGTTTGCACCGAACCTTACTTGGGGAAGAGATGCCGATGGAAAACCGATGGTTATACAGTTTGCCAATATGGTAAGCGATGCTGTTGGGGTTCCTGTTGCAGTTACAAATGATGCCAATGCTGCTGCTGTCGGTGAAATGACTTACGGAGTGGCAAAAGGGATGAAGAATTTCATCATGATAACTCTTGGTACAGGGGTTGGTAGCGGAATAGTTATAGATGGTCATATAGTCTATGGCCATGACGGCTTCGCAGGTGAATTAGGACATACCATTGCCATACGCAACGGTCGCCAATGTAACTGTGGACTTAAGGGGTGCCTTGAAACATATACTTCTGCCATAGGAGTAGCCAGAACAGCGAAAGAGGCTTTACAAAATAGCAAACAGGAGAGCATTTTGAGAGAGTGCGATATAGAGAATCTCTCCTCAAAAGATGTTTATAATGCAGCCAAAAAAGGGGATAAACTTGCTCTCGATATTTTTGACCGCACAGGGCGTATCCTCGGTGAGTCTTTTGCAAATTTCGTTGCATTTAGTGCCCCTGAAGCTATTATTATTTTTGGAGGTCTTGCAA